>JALSPE010000131.1 GCA_026986085.1 Campylobacteraceae bacterium
AGGTTGTAAAAGAGAGTAAAGAAGAAGCAACTAAAGGTGAAGAGATTAAAGATGAAACACCTAAAGAAGAGCCAAAAACTAAAGAGAGTGAAAAGGAAACAACTTCTTCAGATAAAAAAGGTGATGATTTAACAAAAATTAAAGGCGTAGGTAAGGTATCTGCTGAGAATTTAAATAAAGAGGGTATTTTTACTTATGAAGAAGTTGCGAATATGAGCGAAGAGCAAATTGAAGTAATGGAGAGTAAATATAGCTTTAGAGGTGATTTTAAAGAGTCTGTAGCACATGCAAAAGAGCTTGCATCTAACTAGAGAGGAGAAGTTATGGCAAATTTTGGACCAAAAGATATTAAAAGACTTAGAGAGATGACTGATGCTGGTATGATGGATTGTAAACAAGCATTATCAGCTACTGATGGGGATATGGAAAAAGCTCAAGAGTGGCTAAGAAAAAAGGGTCTAGGCGCTGCTGCTAAAAAGGCAGATAAAGTAGCTGCTGAGGGTGCTATTATTATTAAGAGTGATAGTAACAAAGCTGTTATGGTTGAGATTAATTCTCAAACTGACTTTGTAGCAAAAAATGAGAAGTTTCAAACTTTTGCAAATGAAGTAGTAGAACATGCATTTGCTAATGATTTTAACAGTGCAGAAGAGCTTAATGCTAGTGAAATTAATGGTCAGCCATTTGCAGATTATTTGGCACTTCAAATTGCTACAATTGGTGAAAATCTTGTAGTTAGAAGATATGCAAAAGTTGTAACTGATGGTTCTGTTGGTTCATATGTTCATGCAAATGGAAGAGTTGGTGTAATTGTTTCTGCTAATAAAGATGGAGCTGATGAAGCTCTTAAGAATATAGCAATGCATGCAGCTGCTATGAGCCCTAAATACCTTAATGAGGCTTCTGTAGATAGTGAAACTATTGAAAAAGAGAAAGAGATTGCAAGAGAGCAATTGATTAAAGAGGGTAAACCAGAAGCGATATTAGAGAAGATTCTTCCTGGAAAAATTAAGAGATTTATGCAAGATAATACTTTAGAGAACCAAAAGTTTGTTATGGATGACAAGTTGAGTGTTGCTGAGTATCTTGCTAAAGAGGCTGATGGTGCTAAGCTTGAGTCATTTGTTAGATTTGAACTTGGTGAGGGTGTTGAGAAGGTTGAAGAGGACTTTGCAGCAGAGGTTGCTAAGCAGATGGCATAAGCCATCCCCTCCAAATCTATTTTTTGATTAATCTCTTTTAAAATCTTTTAATTCCAACTAATTTTATGAATGAAAATCAACTATATAATCTTTTACAAGAGAACAATATATTTTTAAGTGGTGGTGCTGGTGTTGGCAAGAGTTATTTAACAACTAAAATTGTGCAGATGTATGAAGATGAGAATAAAAGTGTTATTCCATTAGGTTCTACAGGTATAAGCGCTGTTAATATTGGTGGATATACGCTACATAGCTTTTTTATATTTGGAATTGCATCTAATTTGGAGGAATTGAAATCTAATGATAAGAGAAACCGTTCAAGGTTAAAAGAGTTAAAAAAGATTTTAGAAGAGGTTGATTTAATTATAATAGATGAGATTAGTATGGTATCTGCTCAGCTTCTAGATATGGTTTACTATAGACTATTTTCTCTTAATTATAGTGGAAAATTGATGGTTGTTGGTGATTTTTATCAACTACCACCAGTTAAAAAGAGTAGTAATAGTAGTAATAGATTATTTAAAGATGAAGTTTATGCATTTGAGAGTAGTGCTTGGAATAGATTAGAGTTTAAACCAGTTATACTAGAAGATGTTAAGAGAACAAGTGATAGGGAATTTATTGATATTTTATCTAAAATTAGAAAAGGTGTTTGCTCTAAAGATGTAAAAGAGTATCTTGAGAGATTAAGAGTTAATAGTTTTCCTAAAGATATAGAGCCAACATATCTATTTGGCAGAAATGCTGAAGCTGAAGAGATGAATATGAGTAAATTATCTAAATTAGCAGGAGAAGAGGCTCTCTTTTTTTGGAGTATTAAGAAGTTTAAAGATATTGATGATAAAAGAATAGAGAGTTGGAGCAAGGCTTTGCCTGTGATAAATAGTTTACATTTAAAGGTTGGAGCTCCTGTTATTTTTACTGTAAACAAGTGGGGTAAATATGTTAATGGACAAAGGGGAGTTGTTGTCGAGTTTGATGATGAGTCTATTTTAGTTAGAAGTAAGGGAAGAGATATAAAAGTTGATGAGCATGATTTTGAGCTATTGGAGTTAGATAGTGATACTTTAGAGTCTAAGCCAGTTGCTACTTTGTCGCAATTTCCTATTAAATTGGCTTATGCAATTACGATACATAAGTCTCAAGGAATGAGTATAGAGTCTCTAGTTTGTAATTTAGATTATCTTTTTGCCCCTAGCCAATTGTATGTTGCAATTTCAAGAGCTGTAGAGCCTAAATTATTAGCTATAGATTATAATAGAAATGATTTTTCATCTTATCTTGGCAGGGTAATTAAACCAAATGATATAGTTGATAATTTTTATAGAGGTTTAAAGAGTGAATATTAAAGTATATAGTATAGACAAAAAAGGTAAAAAAGAGTTGTATAACCCTTTGATAGAGCACTATATTAAACTATCCAAAAAGTATGCAAAAGTTGAGTTGATAGATATATTCAGTAATCAAATTGCAAAGGCGCAAGATGTGTCATCTGATGTTGCAAAAAGAGAGTATTCAAAATCTCTTGAACCACATATGAGTGGTTTAACGGTTGTATTAGATCCTAATGCCAAAGAGGTAGATAGCTATGAGTTCTCTAAAATGTTAGAAAAGTGTGCTAATATAACATTTTTCATAGGAGGGGCATATGGATTTGAAAAAGAATTCATAAAACGGTGTGATTTTTCAGTTTCTTTTGGTAGAATTACGATGTCACATAAGTTAGTGAAATTGGTTTTATTAGAGCAAATTTACAGAGGTTTGACAATAATAAATAATCATCCATATCATAAGTAAGAAAAATATGTTAAGCTAAAGGAGTATAGATGGGAAGAGTAGAAGAGTTAAATAGTTTAAGAGAAGAGTTAATCTTAATGGAAAAGAGAATTAGAGAGAATATCAATAAGGCTGAAGAGGAGATAAATTTAATGAGAAATCAATCTCCAGCAGATGAGGGAGATTATGCTGTTTTGTTAAATGATAGTGCGATTGACGATACATTAATTGCAAAACAGATGCAAAAATTAGAAGAAATTGAGCTTGCTTTAGATAAAATGTCAAGAGGTGATTATGGTATTTGCGAAATGTGCGAAGAGGAGATTGATATTGAGAGACTTCGTGTCAAGCCTTTTGCTAAATTTTGTATCTCATGCAGAGAGATAAATGAGAAAGAGCAGGGTAATCACTAACTATTACTAAAGGAGATTACGATGAAAATTGGTCTATACATTGCATTGGCACTACTTTTTATTATTGCTACAGCAGTTTCAACTTATATGGTAAATCCAGGAACATTCTCTTTTGATGTTTTTGGAATTCATATGCCAAAACTTCCTATAGCTTTATGGGTTGCAATTCCAGTTGCACTATTTGCGATAGCTTCAGTTTTGCATATTGTTTACTATAGTGCTAAAAACTTTTTTGCTGTTAGAAGATTAAGAGGTGATGCTAAAAAGTTAGAAGATAGTGTATATTGGTCATTAATTAATGAGCCAACAAATATTAGTTATTCAAATGAGGATATGAGAAAATCTGCTGCTATGCTTAGTGAAGCTATTTTAACGCCATTAAGTGTTGAGAGTCAAGATATATCAGTTCGTATTAGAGAGGTAGCTAAAGTAATTAAGAGAATTAACAGTGGTGAATATGTTGATTTAAAGAGTCAAAAGTTTGCTAAACACCTATCTGAGAATAATATAATAATTGAAAAAAATAACTTTAATAGATTAGATAGTGATCCCTCTTTTGCTTTAAAAGTGGTAGATTTTAAAGATAAATATAGTGATTCATTAGTTGAAGTTGCATTGGATAAAGTGATTGAGAATGAAGATTTATATACACTTAAAAAGTATGCAAAACTTTTAGGTAAAGAGAGATTTTTTAAACTATTAAACAGAGCAGTAAATAGTAAAGATGATATTGGATTGAACCTTGAGATGTTAAAAGGTTATATTAGTGAGTATGATTTAGATTGTAAAGATTATCACAAGATTTCTATAATTTCACATGGAAAATTTGAACCAGATGATAACTTGGAGCTATTTAAAGATTTAGCTAATAAAGATGAAGCTGCGATGCCAAGTTATATATATTTACTATTTAAGTATGAGATGCTAGATAAAGTTAAAGATATTTTAGAAGAGAGCAGTGAAGATGAATTTAAAGCATTTAGAGCATTTTACACACTTAAAAAGAGTAAATATAACTATAAAATAGATGAAATAGTAACAATAGATAATATCTGTTAATGAGTTTAGATTTTAGTAAACCTCTATATTTTTTAGCTCCTTTAGCAGGTTTAACAGACCTGCCATTTAGAAGTGTTGTTAAAAAGTTTGGGGTAGATGTTACTGTTAGTGAAATGATTAGCTCTAATGCACTTGCATATGAGAGTAAAAAGACATACAAAATGTTAGAGAAATCTCCTTTTGAGAACCCTTATTCTATACAAATTGCAGGTAGCGACCCTACTATTATTAAAAGAGCAGTTGATATTATAAATGAGCAAGATGGTATTGATTGTATAGATTTAAATTGTGGTTGTCCTGTTCCAAAGGTTGTAAATAATTTGCAAGGGAGTGCACTACTTACCGATTTAAATAAGATGAGTAAAGCAATAGAGACAATAAAAAAGTATTCAAATAAAGAGTATGCTTCTGTAAAGATTAGACTTGGATTTACCGAAAAAAATCATTTAGAGATAGCTAAAACTTGTGAAAGTGCAGGGGCTGATTTTATTGCAGTTCACGGAAGAACAAGGGCTGGAAAATTTAAAGTCCCAGTTGATTATGACGCAATAGCTGAAATTAAAGCAGAGTTAAATATTCCTGTTATTGCAAATGGAGATATAGATAGCGTAGAGAAAGCTAAATGGGTATTAGAGCATACAAAATGTGATGGTGTAATGATAGGAAGAGGGGCAGTTGGAAGACCTTGGATATTTAAAGAGATTAAAGAGGGCAAAGAGATAACATCTAAAGAGTTAATAGCCAAAGTTGTAATGGAGCACTTTGAGCAAATGATAAACTTTTACGGAGATTATGGAGTAATTCTTTTTAGAAAACACTTACATACATATTCAAAATATGGCTACTTGGGCGCTAGTGAATTTAGAGATAGAGTAAATAGAATTAGTGATGTAGATGAAGCTAGAGAAGTTATTGATAAGTTTTTTAGAGAAATGTAATTTCTAATAGATATTTATTTACTGTATTTACTCTTCTTATGGGTGAGCTTACTTTTATTCATAGAATTTGTTAATTTTAGCTAGAGTTGTGATAAAAAAAGATTTGTTTTCAACTTTACATATTATTTAATATACAATTAATTATAATTTTGTTATTATTTAGTATAAAGTATTGATTGGAGTTTTAGGTGGAGAGTGGTGAGTTTATATCTAAAGATAGTGGTAGATTGGATAAGCTTCTCTCTGTTTGGCTTGGTGTAAGTAGAAATCAGGTTGAAAAGTTAATAAAGAGTAATTTGGTAAGAGTTGATGGTGAGATTGTATCTAAGCCATCTTTTAAGGTTTTGCCAGATATGAAGATAGAGTATATTTTTATAGAGGCAAAGCAAGAGAGTTACGAAGATATCGATATAGATATCGAGACTCTGTATGAAGATGATGATATTTTAGTTGTCAATAAACCATCTGGCTTGGTTGTGCATCCTGCTCCTTCTGTAAAAGAGGCTACTCTTGTAGATTGGCTTCGCAAGAAGGGGGTTCGACTCTCTACTATTAGTGGAGAGGAGAGAAATGGTATTGTGCATCGGCTAGATAAAGATACTAGTGGTGCTATATTGATAGCAAAGAGTAACTTTGCACATGAAGAGATTAGTAAGCAACTGCAAGATAGAAGTATGGGTAGATACTACTTGGCAGTAGTAAATTATCCATTAAAAGATAATGTAGTGGTTGATAAGCCAATTGCTAGAAACCCAAAAAATAGATTAAAGATGGCTATTGTAGAGGGTGGAAGAGATGCAAAAAGTGCTTTTGCCAAGGTTGCACAAAGCAGTAGCAGTAGAGAGCTTATAGTTGCAAAGCTTTTTAGTGGCAGAACACATCAAATTAGGGTGCATCTAGGCGCTTTAAATAGATATATTTTAGGTGATAAATTGTATGCGCCTAAAGATGTAAAGAGTAATAGTAGAATTTTTCTACATGCATATCTACTCTATTTTATACACCCTAGAAGCAAAGAGTTAATAGAGGTTAAAGCACCTCTTTTTGATGATATGAGAGGGTATATAGATAAAAATTTTAGTAAGGAGAGAGAATATGGAGATATTAAATCAGATGAAATTAAGAGTTATTTTAAAGATATTGATACCAATTTTACTGTTATCAAGTAGTGCTAATGCTCTATTTACAGATCTCTCTTTACCTACAGTCAAGGGTGTAAAGAGGGTAGTAGATAGAAGTAGTATTGGATTTGAGTGGAAGAGTTTGGCTAATTTTCCAAGGGTGCAGGGTGTGAATATATATAGGGCTAAAGCTATTAATGGTAGTAAACAGATGTTTGATAAGATTGCAACTGTGCCTACTAGATATGCAACACACTATGTTGATACAACGGCTCAACCTGGAGTAAGATATTACTATACATTTACCACAATTGCAGGTATAAGTGAGTCTGCGCATGGAGATATTGTTGCAGTTAAGAGTAAACCTCCATACAAAAGTGTAAAGTTTGTTAGTGCCACTCTTGTTGATAGGGGGATTGTTAAGTTGTTGTGGGTTCCTCATAGTGAGCAAACAATTATGGGTTATATTATACAAAGAGAGTGCAGTGACAATAATAGGTGGGATGTGTTAAGTAGGGTAAAAGGTAGGCTTTTCCCAGAATATATAGATACAAAAGCACCTAGAGGATATATTTGCAACTACCGTGTTTTTGCTGTTGATGGGAATGGAATGACTTCAAAAATAAGTAAAGAGCTTCAAGTAAAGGTTAGATAGAGATGCCACATATTAAAGTAGAACCATTTGATACAAACTTAATTGATAGTAGTATTGGTTTTGTTGAGTTTGTAGCTAAATCTAATGGTGTTGATATTGCTTTAGTAGTTCATAATGGGGTGAGGCTATTTTTAGATATTGTAAAGAGGGAGAGAGAGTATTTAATTAAACCAAATGGTGTAACAAAAGTTTCAGATACTCATATATTAAAAGAGATATTAAATAGATTTGCTAAAGAGTTTAATTTAAAAGTTTTGAGTTCTAATACAAATATAAAGCCCTATAAACCAAAAAGTGCACATTGGGCATTAAAAAGTATAGAGGATTTTTATGACTTTAAGAGTAGTTATAAAAATATTAAATTAGAGCTTGGTTTTGGAAGTGCTAGACATCTGTTATATAGGGCAAAGCAAGAGAGAGATACTCTATTTATTGGGATAGAGATACATACACCATCTATTAATCAGTTATTAAAACAGATTAATTTACAAAGTATTGAGAACATTATAGTTGTAAATTATGATGCTAGATTGTTATTAGAGATGCTCCCTTCTAATATTTTGGATATAATATATGTTCATTTTCCTGTTCCGTGGGATAAAAAGCCCCATAGAAGAGTAATTAGCAGATATTTTTTAGATGAGTCTTTAAGAGTATTAAAGAAGGGAGGGTTTTTAGAGCTTAGAAGTGATAGTCAAAACTATTATGAGTATTCACTAGATATATTTAGCCAACCCAAAGTTTGTAGTTTTAGTGTTAAGAAGAATATAGATATAGATATTATAAGTAAGTATGAAGAGCGATGGAGAGGGATGAATAAAGATATCTATACTTTAAGGGTTGATTCTTTGGAGATATCTGAAGATAGAGTATTGGATATCGATTTTGAGTTTGATATTAACAGCATAGATGATTTGGATTTTCCAAGCAAGAGTATAGTAAAAGATGACTATTTTGTCCATTTTGGAAAAAGTTTTAAATATAGTAGAGGTTTTGTTGTAGAGGTCTCATTTGGTAGTTTTGGTATGCCAGAGAAGAAGATGATTGTGTGTGATGGTAGCCAATGCTACTATTTACCTTCAAATCCTGTTAAGAGTTTAGTAAATAAAAAGGCTCATAATTTAATAAAAGAGGTATTAAATGGCTAGTGTAATTTCTGCTAATAATTTAACTTTAGCATATGAGGGTGGAAAGAGTATTGTTATTAATAATATAAATTTTACTATTGAGCAGGGAGAGTTTGTATTTATAACCGGACCTAGTGGTAGTGGTAAATCTACACTTTTGAAATCTATGTATGGACAGATTAAACCATATGATGGCACTTTGCATATTGGTGGGTTGAATATGAGTAGTATAAAAAAGGGGCAACTGTTACAACTTAGAAGAAATATAGGCGTTATATTTCAAGATTATAAGCTTATTAATGAGTGGAGTGTAGAGAAAAATGTTGTTTTACCACTTATAATTACTGGATATAGCTTAGATGTTCAAAAGGTTCAAGCAGAGAAGCTTTTATCTCATGTTAGATTGAGTGAATATGCAAATAAGTATCCATTGGAGCTTAGTGGTGGTGAACAGCAAAGAGTTGGTGTTGCTAGGGCTCTATCTAAAAATCCATTTTTGATTTTGGCAGATGAGCCAACAGGTAACTTGGATGAGTTTTCATCTGGAGTTGTTTGGGATTTACTAGAGAATGCTTGTGACCAGTTGAATGCAACTGTGGTAGTTGTTACGCATAAAATTCCTACAATATTTAATATACCTTATCGTCATTTTATAATTGAGAATGGAGGCGTTCATGAAGTCCATTAAAGAGCATATGATGTTTATATTGCCACTTATGGCAATGTTGATTGGAGTTGAGTTTATTTTAATTTTTAATAGAGTAACTACAAGTTATGAGCAGAAGTTAAAAAATGAGTATGCAATTTTAGTTGTTAGTAAAAAGCAACTATCTACCCCAATAGCTAGAGGGGTAAGCAGTAAAATAGATAGTGTTGAAGCGATGAATAGAGAGGATATTGCAAAAGAGGTAACTTCTGGAATGCAAGATACTGCTATGGTTGCTATAATGAAGGATTTGCCATACTTTTACCGTATCCATTTGAATAGATATCTATCTCTAGAAGAGTTAAAAGATATTCAGGCAAAATTAAAAGGTATAGATGGTGTATTGAATGTAGAGATATTTGGTGAAAATTATCACTCAAAGCATACAATGTTTAGATTGGTTAAATTGATACTAAATATATTTATAATAATGCTTTTTGTAGTTAGTATATTCTTGGTTGTAAAGCAGATGGAAGTTTGGCAATTGGCTCATAAAGATAGAATGAAGATTATGGAGATTTTTGGAGCTCCAATGATGCTCAGGAGTGGTATTTTATTTAAGATAGCTTTTATTGATGCTATAATTGCAACACTATTGAATATAGGAATATTTGTCTATTTAAATATAAGTTGGGCAAAGAGTAGCGATATTAATTTTATAAAAGAGAATCAAGGGGCATTAATAAATGTTAGTGATTTTATATTGATGCTATTTACTGCAATTGTTATTGTTTCAGTATCTGTTTTTATAGTTGCAGTTCAATCTAGTGAGGTTCCAGAGGGATGAGATTAATATTTTCTATTTTGTTAATTGTATCTGTAGTTAATGGTGGTTTACCAAAAGAGCTCTTTAGCAAGATAAATGAGTCTAAAAAGTCATTAACTCAGACAAATAAAGAGAAGAGTATAACCAATAAGCAGCTTCAAGATATTGCAAATAAGATAAAAAAGATAGAACAAGAGATAGATATATATGATAAAAAGCTACAAGAGCTTGATAAATTTATTAAAACTGAGCAAAGAAGATATAAAGAGTCAGTAGCAGAGATTCAGGGTATTGACAATATGGTAAAAGAGTTAGATAGTGATATAGAGGCAAGAAAAAAAGAGTTTGCTAAAAAATTATCTAAAAGTCTTGGAACAGTTATTGCAAAAGATAAGAGTGGTGAGAAAGATGAGAGAAGTGTAGTTTTAAAAGAGGTATATAGCCGATATAAAAATTACTCTCAACAAGAGTTACTGAAGTTATCTAAAAATATTGAGCAGAAGAAAGCTTTAAGAGAGAATCTTTTAAAAAGAAGAGAGGAGATAGCTTCTAACATTAAAGATATTAGTAGAAAAAGAAAAATTTATAATAAAGAGAAAGCACAAAAGAAGAAATTGCTTTTAAAGTTATCAAAAGAGCAAAAACAATATTCTGGCAGACTTAAAAAGATATTTAAGAAGCAAACATTAATTAGAACTACATTGGCAAGATTAAATATATTAAGGCAAGATGCCGCAAAAGAGTCAAAAAGAAGAGAGTTAGAGCTTAAAAAGAGAATACGAAGCTTAAAGAATATAAAATTTGCTGATGGAAAGGTAGCTAAAGTTAATAGAGGCAGTAGTGTAAAGAGTTACGGAAGCTCATATGTTGCTGAGAGAATTTATAAATATAGAGGAGTTAAGACAATACCTCCACTGAAATCTCCTAAAGTTATAAAGAGTTTTGGAACATTTATTGACCCAATATATAAGATAAGGTCTCACAGTGATTCATTAACTCTGGTTTCTAAAAGTAGAGATAACAGGGTTTATAATGTTATGAATGGAGAGGTTGTGTTTGTTGGTAAAAATGCAATGTTTGGTAAATTAATTATTATAAAGCATAGTAATGGATTGCATACTATCTATGCAGATTTAAATAAATTTTCTCCATTTATAAAAAAGGGTTCAAAAGTTAAAAAAGGGACTGTCATAGGAAAGATTAGAAGAAAATTGATATTTCAAGCAACAAAAGATGGTGCATTAATAAACCCAGCTAGGTTATTGAAAATTTAGCTCTAATTATAAACTCTTTTGGTATAATTTCGACAACTCTCGTTGAACATAATATAGAAAGGTTTTATATGGCTAAAAGAGTTTTAGTTAAGTTTTCTGGCGAAGCTTTGGCAGGAGATGATGGTTATGGTATAGATACAACTATACTTAAATATATAGCAAGTGAGATAAAAGAGTTAGTTAATAACGGTATTGAGGTTGCTATTGTTGTTGGTGGTGGTAATATAATTAGGGGTGTAAGTGCTGCTAAAGATGGTATTATAAAACGAACAAGTGGTGACTATATGGGTATGCTTGCTACTGTTATTAATGGTGTGGCAATTCAAGAGGCATTAGAGAGTATAGGTGTTGAGAGTAGATTGCAATCAGCAATTGATATGCATCAAATTGGTGAGAGCTTTATTGTTCGTCGTGCTATAAGACACTTAGAAAAGGGTAGGGTTGTAGTTTTTGCAGCAGGGACTGGAAATCCATACTTTACAACAGATACAGCAGCAACTTTGAGAGCTAGTGAAATTGGTGCAGAGCTTTTAATAAAAGCTACAAAAGTTGATGGTGTTTATGATAGGGATCCAAATAGATATGATGATGCAAAAAAACTTAATGAGATTAGTTATGATAAAGCATTAGGTGAGCATATAAAGGTAATGGATGATACAGCAATTGCATTGGCAAAAGAGAATAAACTACCAATAGTAGTTTGCAATATGTTTGAAAAGAGTAATTTACTCTCTATAATAAATGGTGATTATTCACTATGTTCAATAGTTAAATAAAGGATTAATATGAGATTAGAAACAATAACAGCAAAGGCTTTAGAGAGATACGATTTTGATAGATATCTATTGTCAAAAGCAGTTGGTTTAAGAGCAGAAGAGCTTACAAAAGGAGCTAAACCTCTAGTAGATATGGATATAAAAGAGAATAAAGCAGCAGATATAGCGATATATGAAATTGCTGAGGGTAAATTAGAGATAATAAAAGAGAGTTGAATTTGTGTCTAAAATAGTTGAGTTAATTTCTAAAATATCAACAGTAGATGATGCCAAGATAGTATTAGGTAGGCAGATAGAGATAGATGAAGATATTGAGTCTGCAATAGAGTTTGCTACAGTTGCCCATGAGGGGCAATTTAGAAAGAGTGGTGAACCCTATATCATTCACCCAATTCTTGTTGCTTCTATTGTTGCTTCTACAACTTCAGATAAAGATATGACAATAGCAGCCTTGCTTCATGATGTTGTTGAAGATACTCCATTTACATTTGAAGATATAGAGGGTAGGTATGGCTATGATGTAGCACTTTTGGTAAAAGGTTTAACCAAAATAGAGGAGTTACACGATAGTAATGAGGTTATTACAGACTCTAATAAAAGATTGATTAAATCTGCTTTAAGTTTTAAAAATATGCTATTAACTTCTACAAAAGATAGTAGAGTTTTAATTATTAAGCTTTGCGATAGACTTCATAATATGATGACTATGGATTCTCAGCCAGAGAGTAGCCAAAAGAGAATATCAGAAGAGACGCTAGTTGTATATACTCCAATTGCTCATAAGTTAGGTATGTCTAAGATTAAGAGATTGCTAGAAGATCTTAGTTTTAAATATATTTATCCAGATGAGTATAAAAGAATTGATGATTATATCTCTTCCCATAAACAAGATTTGAATTTAAAGCTTAACAGTTTTGTAGAGAGTGTTAAGATATTGTTAAATGAGAATGGATTTCATAGGAATGATATTGAAATTGAGGGTAGGGTAAAGCACTACTATTCTATATATTTAAAGATGCAAAGGAAAGGTGTTAGTATTGAAGAGGTTTTAGATCTTTTAGCTATTCGTGTTGTAGTTAAAGAGCCTCTTTTGTGTTATAAGGCATTAGGTATTTTACACTTAAATTATACACCAATAATTGGGAGATTTAAAGATTATATTGCTTTACCAAAAGATAATGGGTATAGAACAATACACACTACTCTTTTTGTTGATGATTCTATTATAGAGGCACAAATTAGAACTCTTCATATGCACCATATTGCAGAGTGTGGTATTGCAGCACACTGGAAATATAAGGGTGAAGAGCAAGGGAAAGTAAAATTAGATTGGATTAATGAGATATCTTCGGATAATAAGCCTATTGTAGATTTTTATGAGAGTGCTAAAGCTAATCTTTTTAGTGAAGAGGTGGTTGTTTTTTCTCCTAAAGGAGATAAATATACACTTCCTAAAGGTTCGGTAGTATTGGATTTTGCATATGCTATTCATACTGATATTGGTAACTTGGCAACTTCGGCATTTGTAAATAAAGAGAAGGCATCTCTATTAACAAAGTTAAATAGTGGAGATATCGTATCAATAGTTACAGATGAGGAGTTTAGAGTTCACTGCTCTTGGGTTGATAGTGTTAAGACAAATAGAGCTAAAGAGGGTATTCGCTCTATGTGTAATCAGAAGCTAAAAGAGGTTAATACAAAAGTTGCTCTTGGTATTTTAGCTACAATCTTTAATAGCAGTTTTAAAGATATTAAAGATGCTATTGATGCTTTGAAATTATGGGATAATATAGAGAAAGTTCCAACTAATTTAGGGTTATTAAAGAGTAAAATCAAAAAAATTGCAGCGTATAAAAATATTAAAGAGGTTAGATTTTGGGAGCTTTTAAAGAGGGGTTATAAAAAACCTCAATTAAAAAGTATAAAGAGATTCTCTTTTTATACAAATAGAACAATTGATGGTGTTGAGTTTGATTTTTGTTGTCATCCTAAGTTAGGTGATGATATTGTGGCTTTATATAGCAGGGGTGGAGTTGTTATTCATCATAAATTGTGTAAAAAAGTATATGGTTTAATTAATGAAGAGAGAGATTTACTCTTTGTTAAATGGAATATTAAAAAGAGTCTTAAGTATCGTGTTGTAGTTGCTTTGCAAAATGATAAAGGTGCTTTATTGGAGTTACTTAAAGAGTTTAATAAGTTG
This sequence comes from Campylobacteraceae bacterium, assembly GCA_026986085.1. Classification (GTDB taxonomy): domain Bacteria; phylum Campylobacterota; class Campylobacteria; order Campylobacterales; family Sulfurovaceae; genus JAADEQ01. Next base: position 14,017 of record JALSPE010000131.1, read on the forward strand.
GATTTAAATATAGTAAATATAGAGCTTGGTATTCAAAGTAGTGATAGAGCTGAGTATTGCAGATTAGAAGTTGAGAGTTCGTCTGAAAACAGCTACAATTTTAAAGAGATAATATCTAAAAAATTTAAAGTTATAGATTTTACCTCTTTAAAAGATGCATATAGAAGTTAGATAAGGAGATAGAGTGAGTATAGATAAAGCGTTAAATGAGATAAAAAGAGCTACAGCTGAGATAATAGATTTTGAGGCAATTGAAAAGTTAGTAACTGATTATTTTGAGAGTGGAAAAGAGTATAGTGTGAAGCTTGGACTTGATCCAACTTCGCCAGATATACATTTGGGTCATACAGTTATTTTACAAAAGATGGCTACATTTCAAAAATATGGAGCTAATATACAACTTATTGTTGGAGATTTTACTGCATCTATTGGAGACCCAACAGGAAAGAGTGAGACTAGAAAAGTTTTATCTTTTGAAGAGATTGAGAAGAATGCTGCTACATATAAAGAGCAGATTTTTAAAGTTTTAGATGAGAGTAAGACAACTGTATATTTTAACTCTGAGTGGTTAGATAAGCTTGGAAGTCGAGGAATGGTGCAACTTACAAGAGAGTATAGTGTTGCAAGGATGTTAGAGAGAGATGATTTTGAGAAGAGATATAAGAGTGGAAAAAGTATATCTGTATCTGAGTTTTTATATCCTTTAATGCAAGGTTATGACAGTGTTGCATTAAAGAGTGATATTGAAATTGGTGGAACTGATCAAAAATTTAATATACTTATGGGAAGACATCTGCAAAGGTCGTATGGAGTAGGTAAAGAACAAGCAGTTTTATTAATGCCTATAATTGAAGGTTTAGATGGCGTTCAAAAGATGAGTAAATCTTTAAATAACTATATTGGTGTTACTGATGCTCCAAATGATATGTTTGCAAAAATTATGTCTGTTTCTGATGAGTTGATGTGGAGATATTATGATCTGCTTAGCTCTAAAAGTATAGAAGAGATAGAGAGGCTAAAAGCTGGAGTTGAGGGAGCAGAGGTGCACCCTAAAAAGGTAAAAGAGGATTTAGCTTATGAGATTACAGCTAGATTTCACAGTGAAGATGATGCAAAAGCTGCTCTAGAAGCATTTAATAAGCAGTTTAAGCAAAATCAGATACCAGATGATATACCTGAATTTGATTTAGAAGAGGGTATTTGGATATGTAAAGCACTTGTAGAGTCTGGTATAGAGCCATCTACAAGTCAGGGAAGAAGAGATATAAAACAAGGAGCTGTTAGGATTAATCAAGAGAAAATTGGTGATGAGCAGTTGAAATTAAGTAAAGGTGAGTATATTTTACAAGTAGGTAAGAGAAAATTTGCAAAAGTAAAGGTAGGATAGTTATGGGTTTTAAGCCACTTAAAATAAAAAATTTCAGGATTGAAAAACCTATTATACAAGGTGGAATGGGTGTTGGTATCTCTTGGGATCAGTTAGCAGGAAATGTAAGTAAAGAGGGGGGTCTTGGAGTTATAAGTTCTGTAGGGACAGGAATTTATGAGAATAGAGCATATGCAAAGAGAGTTTTAGGTGAGGGGAGACCTTATGAAGCTGAAAACTTTTACTCTAAAGATGCTCTATTTAAAATTTTTAGTAATGCTAGAGAGATATGTGGTAATAAGCCTTTAGCTTGTAATGTTTTATATGCACAGAGTGATTATAATAGAGTTGTAAAAGATGCTTGTGAAGCTGGAGCTAATATGATAATTACAGGAGCAGGACTCCCTTTGACAATGCCAGAAGCTGCTAAAGATTATCCAGAAGTTGCATTGATTCCTATTGTATCTACTGCTAAGGCTTTAAGAATTTTATGTAAAAGATGGCAAAGAACTCATAACAGATTACCAGATGCTATTATTGTGGAGGGTCCACTTAGTGGTGGGCATCAAGGCTTTAAGTATGATGAGTGTTTTATGGAAGAGAATCAATTAGAAAAGATACTTCCACCAGTAGTCAAAGAGGCTAAAAATTGGGGTGATATACCTGTAATTGCAGCTGGTGGTATTTGGGATAAGAGTGATATTGAAAAGATGTTTGCATTGGGTGCAGATGGCGTTCAGATGGGAACTAGATTTATTGGCACAAAAGAGTGTGATGCAAGTGAAGAGTTTAAAAGAGTTGTAATTGGAGCTAAAGAGGAGGATATTAAGCTATTTAAATCTCCTGTTGGTTATCCTGCTCGTGGTGTTAAAACAAGATTACATGAATTGATAGAAAAAGGAGAGGCACCAAAGATTAGATGCATATCAAATTGTGTAACTCCTTGTAACAGGGGAGAAGAGGCTAAAATTGTTGGTTATTGTATAGCTGATAGTTTAAGTGATGCTTATGATGGTAAATTAGATACAGGTCTTTTCTTTACAGGTGCTAACGGATATAAGTTAAATGAGATAATTACAGTTAAAGAGTTGATGGATAAGTTGGTAAATGGCGAATAGAACGATTTTTATTTTACTTTTTATTGTTATTTTTTCAGTTTCAATAGAGGCTAAAAATATCTTAAAGAGTATATCTTTAGAGAGTGGAAAAGTAGCTTTGCACTTTAAAAAAGAGATAAGGGGAAAAGATTTTAGGGCTACTGCAGCAAAGAGTAAAGCTGTTACAAAGTATGTATTTGATTTTAAAAATTGCTATTTAGGTGGTGGTGCTAAGAGTTTATACAACTTAAAAGGTAGTCTTAAATCTATAAGAGTTGCTCAGTATAAAAAAGATACTGTTAGGGTTGTTATAGATAGTAAAAAGAGTTATAATGTAAAGTATTATCAAAAAAACTCTCCTACTTTTTATATTACAGTTCCTAAAGGTGTTTCGCTAATTAAAAAAAGTTCAAATAAAAAGAGTAGAGAGTCTGTTAAAAAATCAAATTTAAAGAGTTCTCCTAAAGAGTTATTTAATTATGTAAATGGTGATGAGGGCAGTAGCTCAGCTAGTAGTGAAAAATACTCTGTTAATTTAAAACATAATTATACTATTATGGTTGATGCTGGACATGGTGGAAAAGATTCTGGAACATGCTGGGGTAGTGAAAAAGAGAAGAAAATAGTATTGGCTATTGCAAAAAGAGTATATAGAAAGTTAAGAACTTTGGGCTTTAAGGTTAAAATGACAAGAGCTAGAGACCACTATATAACTTTAAATGGCAGAATTAAAAGGGCTAATAGAGATAATGCAGATCTTTTTATATCGATACATGCTAATGCAGTATCTGATAAGAGTAGAGTAAATGTAGCTCGTGGTGTAGAGACATACTTTTTGCAAAATACAAGAAATGCAAGAGCCAAAAGAGTAGCTGCTAAAGAGAATGCTGCAATGTTAAAGAGTATGGATAGCACAACAAAAGCTGTATTAATCAATACTGTTTTTACAGGTCCTAAAATACAACTGTCTCATAGATTAGGGTTAGATGTTCAAAAAGAGATATTAAAATCATTGAGAGCAAGATACAAAGGCGTAAAAGATGGTGGCGTTAGAGGAGCACCTTTTTATGTATTAGTTGGTGCAGAGATGCCAGCTATTTTAGTTGAGGTAGGGTATTTATCTAATCCAAAAGAGAGAGATAGGTTAAGAAGTGCCAAATATCAAAATAGATTAGCAGAGGGTATTGTTAGAGGAGTTATTAACTATTTGAAAAATAGAGAGAGGGAGATGGAGTAGCAGTAATATGACTATAATACTCTATATTTTATAGTGCTAAAAAAATAGAGCTTTTAAAGTAAAGTTTATTGCTCTTCTTTTTGAACCCTTGAATTTGTTTGAGACAATAGCTTAAATTAACTTTTTGTCTCAATTAGACTAGACGCGAATGAATTCGCGTATCTGTTTTATTTGAAATTAATTTTTTACTGTTTGAGAGTAATTTAAAAACTTTAATAGTTACCAAAGCTAAATTTTAGACCTGCACTAACTGTTGTGCTTTTTCTTCTTGGGTCAGAGTAGCTATATTTTGCTTCTCCAACTAAAGATATGTCATCTCTTAATTGATATTCAAATCCAGCACCACCGTTTGCGTAGAAGTCCCAAGATGTAAAACCTTGTTGTGGATTACTTAGGTTTTCTATTCCTAAACCAAATAGCAGATAAGGGGTGATATCACTCATATCACTAAGATACCAAATTAAGTTTGGTCCAAATTTTACACTTGAAGTTACCTCTTTTGATTTTTTGTAGCTAATATCTGGTGTATAGTCTAGTGCCAATTGAAAGGCATTTAAGCCAAAGTTATCAATTCCAAAATCGTTTTGTGTAAATCTGAAGCTGTAAGTGTGGTTGTTTTTTAGTATGCTATCATCTGTTGAGATACTATAACCACCCATCAAGGTTACTGAGCTAGGTTTAAGGGTTGGGTCTCCTGCATTAAGATTTGTTCCTAAAACTAAAATAGCAACAATAGCTGATAGTGTAAACTTTTTCATAATCTATCCTTTTGGAGTATAGTTACTCTAGTATAGCATAAAAAGTTTAATTAATACTAAAAAATATATAAAA
>JALSPE010000132.1 GCA_026986085.1 Campylobacteraceae bacterium
AGTTATGAATTTTTCACTATATTAATCCAGTAGTCTATATGTTTTAACTCTTTAAAAAGTGTTGTTTCTCTATCGTGTCCTGGTAAAACTTTTTTATTTTGTTTGTTAAATTTTTTAACTTTTTTTAAACTTTTTATCATATCATCTTTACTAGAGTATTTAAAATCCCACCTTCCAATAGAGCCATTAAATAAGAAATCTCCACTAAACCAAATATCTCTAAACTCAATTACACTGCACCCTGGTGTGTGTCCTGGAAAATGATGAAATTTAAATTTTATATCTTCTATTTCAACAATAGTGTCTGGTTCTACTTTGTAGTCTGCAATTGATGGCTCTACTCCATATCCAAATGGGTCATTTTTAAGCATAAAATTGTCATCTTTTGGGCAGTATATAGGAATTTTGAGTTCCTCTTTTAACTTAGCATTACTCCAAACATGATCGAAGTGTCCGTGTGTATTTAAAATAGCTACTGGATTTTTAACATTTGCTTTTACCCAAGGCGTAGCATCTATTCCTGGGTCTATAATGTAATCTTTATTATCTACACTTAATATGTAACAGTTGGTTTGATATGCACCCATTGGCTTAACTTTTATTTGCATAAGATATAATACTCCCTATGAACTTTTATGCCCAATTAGAGAAGGCACTTTTAAGTGCAGATATTAACACAAAAGAGCTTATAGTAGATAGTGCAATAGAGTATTGTCAAGATTTAAGAAGCCATTTTAGTGAGTATGAACCAATAGTTTATGAGAGCCCATCGTATGCTAAAATATGTAAAATAGTTAAACCAAAAGAGTTGCCAAAAAGGGGCGATTTCTCTAAAAAAGAGGGTCAGTTGGCTTTAACTCACTCTATTGCTCATATTGAGTTTAGTGCAATAGATTTAGCCATTGATGCAGTATATAGATTTACCAATATGCCAAGAGAGTATAAATTAGATTGGTTAATTGTTGCACAAGATGAGATTAGGCACTTTAAGATGTTAAGAGGGGTATTAAACAGTCTTGATGCAGATTATGGAGATTTGCCAGTTCATAATGGATTATTTGAGATGGCTTATAAGACAAATGGTGATATTATAGAGAGAATGGCAATAATTCCTAGATATTTTGAAGCTAGTGGATTGGATGTAAATCCTAAAATTATTAATAAATTAAAAAATTATAAAAGAGTTACTTTAATATCAGAGTTAATTGAGGCATTAACAACTATATATAATGAAGAGATAGAGCATGTAAGAAAAGGTGATAGATGGTTTAGATATTTATGCGAAGAAGAGGGCTCTAGTGTTACTAAGAGATATTTGGAAATTTTAGATAAATACTCTCTTAAAGGTAGAGCAAATCAGTATAATATAAAAGCTAGAAAAGAGGCAGGTTTTAGTTGTAATGAATTGATAGCTCTTGGTGTTAAAGAGTGTAAATAGGAGATTTAATGAAGTATAGAGTTCCATTTTATAGAGCCACTTACCCTAATAGGTTAAATGATATTAATGTGAAGAGTTTTAACGACATAGCTTTAGATGCAAATAGTAGTTTAGAAGAGAGATGTAGGTCAATTTTGGATTTAGAGTATATATTGAGTGTTAATAATATATCTTCTGCTATGCATCTTGCGTTATCTGCTTTAGATTTAAAAAGAGGAGATAAGGTAATATGTCCAATTAATAGTTATGTTGATACTCCTGAAGCTATTAGAGAGTTTGATAGTGAGCCTATATTTACCGATATAGAGCTTAGAAGTTATCATATGAGTATTGAGTCGCTAAGGGGTGTTTTAAAAAGTGCTAAAAGTAAAAAGTTGAGAGCTGTTGTTGTGTCTCATTTTGCTGGTTTGGCTTTTGATATTAGTGAAGTGGTTAAGTTGGCTAAAGAGTATAAGATAGTTGTAATTGAAGATTTTACAGATTATTCGGTTATTGATAAAAATATAGAGATTAAGGGAGATATTGCAATATTTTCTTTAAATTATAAGTTTGACAATAGCTTAAAAGGTGCTGTAGTTGGCTTTAGGGATAGTAGCGTTTATGATAGAGCAAAACTATTAAGAGAGCATGGTTTGGTTAAGAAGAGTAGAGAGGTAGATTACCTGTATGATGTAGTTGATATGGGTTATGATTATAGGCTAGATAGTCTAAGTGCATATCTTTTGGATGGTTTGATAGATAGAAGAGAAGAGCTTCAAAAAGAGAGAGTTAAAGTTGCCAATATCTATTTTGAGAAATTAAATGGTTTAAATCATATTACTCTACCTGTTAGGGAAAAGTTTCATAAATATAGCTATTTTATTATAGAGGTGGATAAAAATAGAGACGCATTTGCTAGAGAGTTAAAGTTAAAGGGTGTAGAGGTTGGGTTGCACTATATACCACTCAATTTTACAACTTATTACAAAAATAAATATGAGTTGAAGGTTTTTAGTTTCCCAAATGCATTAAGCGTTTATCAGACAACTCTATCGATTCCTTGCAATGGGAAGATGAGCAGTGATGATATAGAGTATGTATGTAGTGCAATTAAAGAGGTTGATAGAGTTCATATATGATAGAGTTTTTTGAGAAGTTATATTTTAATCCTAAATTTTACCACTATATTGTAGCTGTGATTTTGCTTCCACTCTCTTTTTTTTATGGATTGGTTGGTTTTATTAAATCTCTATTTGCAAAGCCTAAAGATTTTAGGGTTAAAATTGTAAGTGTGGGTAATTTGGTTGTAGGGGGTAGTGGCAAGACACCATTTGCAATAGAGTTAATAGATTATTTTAGTAAAAAATATAAGGGTAAAATTTTTTATATCTCAAGAGGTTATGGTAGATACTCAAAAGGTTTAGTCGAGGTAAAATATAATGGAGAGATTTTGGTAGATGTGGGTTTAAGTGGAGATGAAGCTATGCTTGTTGCTAAAAATACAGATGCTAATGTAATAGTAAGTGAAGATAGAGCTGATGCCATAGAGTTGGCAAAAGTTAAGGGTGCTAATTTAATTATATTAGATGATGCTTTTAGCAGGGTTGATATTGATAAGTTTGATATATTGCTATATCCAGAAAAGATACCAAATAGATTTGTTTTACCCTCTGGTCCATTTAGAGAGTTTGCTTTTGCTAAAAGAAGGGCAGATTTAATAATAAAAGAGGGTGTAGATTTTAATAGAGTAGTAGAGTATAAAAATTTAAGTAGTAAGATGTTGCTAGTTGTTGCTATTGCTAATGCCAATAGACTTAAAAGATACCTACCAGATGGTGTAGTTGGAGAGTATATCTTAAAAGACCACTCATATTTTGATAAAGATGATATAGTTGAAAATATGAAAAGAGTTGGAGCAAAAACTATCTTAACTACACAAAAAGATATGGTAAAATTAGAAAAATTTAATTTGCCATTATCGTTGATGGAGTTAAAATTGGATATTAACAGAGATAAAATTAAAAGAGTAGAGGAGTATTATGAGAGCTAAATTGGAGACAGTTAAGACTTTATTAGATGCACTTCCCTTTATCAATAAGTTTAGGGATGATATAATTGTTGTTAAGTATGGTGGCTCGGCACAAACTAGCGATGAGTTAAAGGCTAAATTTGCAGAGGATATTGCCTTGTTGCAAATTGTTGGTATGAAACCAGTTGTTGTTCATGGTGGAGGCAAGAGTATTACTAACCTTTTAAAAGAGTTAAATATAGAAACAAAGTTTATAGATGGACAAAGAGTTACCACAAAAGAGGTTATGAGAATTGCAGAGATGGTTTTAAGTGGAGAGGTAAATAAAGAGATTGTATCTCTATTAAATTCTCAAGGAGCTAAGGCTATTGGAATTTCTGGAAAAGATGCAAACTTTATAAAGGCTATTCATAAAGATAGGGAGAAGTTTGGATATACAGGTGTTATTGAAGAGATTAATCCAGAAGTTGTATTCAATATTATAGATGATGGATTTGTTCCAGTTATTGCACCAATTGCAAGTGGTGGAGAGATGGGACACCCTGGTTTTAATATAAATGCAGATTTGGCAGCAAGTAGGGTTGCAATTGCACTAAATGCTAGAAAGGTTCTGTTTTTAACTGATACTCAAGGTGTTTTGGATAAGAGTGGCAATTTAATTAATACTCTAACTATCTCTAAAGTAGAAGAGTTAAAAAATGATAATACAATACATGGAGGAATGGTTCCTAAAGTAGATGCCTGTATAGAGGCTTTAAGAGGAGGAGTTAAGAAAGCACATATTATAGATGGAAGGCTAGAGCATTCGCTTTTGTTAGAGATATTAACAAGTAGTGGTATTGGAACTTGTATTGAGTTGTAATTGACTTTGCACTCTACTATTGCGTAAGTTTAGTTTCATTGTAGAATAACTACAATTTTGATATACTTTTTTGAATTAGAATAGAACTTTTATCATTTAGGTATGCTTATAGTGCTTAAGGTCAGTTTGTAAATCAATTTGGATATAATTACGCCAAAAATTTAATTTATAGGGATAGATAATGAATTTTATTGAAACAAGAGGAAATGATGGTATTAAGCCTCAAGAGGTTACTTTTAGCGAAGCAATTTTAAGCCCAATGGCTAGTTATGGAGGATTATATATTCCAAAGAGTCTGCCAGAGTTTGATTTAAGTTTTTTAAAAAAGCATATTAGCTCTAGCTATAAAGAGTTGGCTAGAGATGTTTTAAACTCTTTCGAAATAGATATAGATGGCACTTTAATAGATGAAGCATTAAATAGATATGATGAATTTGATGATGCTACTAATCCAGTTCCTGTTGTTAAGTTAGAAGATAATTTATATGTTAGTGAACTCTATCATGGCCCTACTCGTGCATTCAAAGATATGGCACTTCAGCCATTTGGTGTTATTTTATCTAGCTTGGCAAAGCAAAGGGGTGAAAATTATCTAATAATGGCAGCTACTAGTGGAGATACTGGACCAGCAACTTTAGAGACATTTAAAAATAGAGATAATATCAAGGTGTGTTGTTTATATCCAGATGGTGGAACAAGTGATGTTCAACGCCTTCAAATGGTTACAGAAGATGCACCAAACTTAAAAGTAATTGGTGTAAAGGGTAATTTTGATGATACTCAAGATGCTCTTAAGTCTCTACTTCAGTCAAAAGAGTTTAATGAGGCATTAGAGAAGAAAAATATTAACTTATCTGCTGCAAATTCTGTTAATTTTGGAAGAATAATATTTCAGACGATATACCATATTCATAGCTATTTAGAGTTAGTTAGAGTTGGTAAAATTGTGATAGGTGAGAGAATAAATTTGATTGTGCCAAGTGGTAACTTTGGAAATGCTTTAGGGGCTTACTATGTAAAAAAAGCAGGAGTTCCAATAGAGAAGATAGTAATAGCTACAAACGATAATGATGTTTTATCTGATTTTATTAATAGTGGTAAATATGATTTGAGAGATAGAGAGTTAATTAAGACCAATTCTCCAGCTATGGATATTTTAAAAAGTTCTAATATAGAGAGAGTTTTATTTGATAAATTTGGTGCAAGTAGAACAAAAGAGCTTATGGATTTACTTAATAGCAAAAACTATTTTGAGTTAAATAGCAGTGAAGTTAAAGCAATTAAAGATGATTTTATGGCATCAACTTGTAGTGATAGTGAAGCAGATGAAATTATCTCTAAATATTTAGAGAAAAATTATATATTAGATCCTCATACTGCAACAGCAATTAAAGCTTTTTTTGAAAAAAATGATAATGTGTTACCATTTGTAGCATACTCTACAGCAGAGTGGACAAAGTTTAGTATGGTAATAGCCCAAAATGCGAGTTATGATGCTAAAAATGATGAAGATGCAATTAGGTTCATTTGTGATAAATTTAATGTCAATATGGTAGATAATATTGATAAATTGTTTAAAAAAGATATAATACATTTGAAAATAGTTGAAAAAAGTGATATTATGCCAGAGATGTTGAACTTTCTTTAACATATAAGGAGACAAATGATGAAGAGTAGTTATTACTCGATAAGGCATAGTGTGGCCACAGTTGTTGCACTATGCATAGTTACAGATTTTAGTTTTGGCAGTGTAAGTTGCCAAGATGGTGTAGATTACAAAAATAGTTGTAATCCATATAGAGTTAAACTTATAGGGTTTAATGAGAAAAATGATAAATCTACAAAAGATACTAATTTAGATTCTAAAACTTCAGAAGTTGTAATAAATCAAGCAAAAAGTTATTTTGATACACTACTTAGTAGATATAGTGATAACTATAATGGAAAGTATGGATTACAATCTATTATTGATAGAGATGGCTATGATAGTTTTAAAGATAATGCTAAAAAGAGTAGCTCTACTAAGTTAGATAGTAAAAAATCTAAAGAGATTGCTAAAAAGAGTAAAAAAGAGAGTGAAAAAACTATCAAAAGAGTTTCGACTACAGATGATAATAAAGATATCAAAGAAGTTGATAAGAGTGAGATTAAGCCAGATATAGCTGAGTATAAAAATAGTTTACCTAAAGTTAAAAAGTATAAATTTTATACTGTTAAAAAGGGAGATAGTATATCTTTAATTGCTAAGAGATATGGCGTGGATATTGATAGTTTAAAGAGATTGAACTCTTTAGATAAAAACAGCACAGTAAAAATTGGTAAAAAGCTTAAAATACCTTTTGATGTTACTTCTGAAGAGCTTGTAAATGGTGATAGTAAAGATAAAATTAATATCCAAAAGAGTGATTTGGCAAAAGTTAAACAGTATAAATTTTATACTGTTAAAAAGGGAGATAGTCTATCTTTAATTGCTAAGAGATATGGTGTGGATATTGATAGTTTAAAGAGATTGAACTCTTTAGATAAAAACAACACAGTAAAAATTGGTAAAAGGCTTAAGATACCTTTAGATGTTGTTTTTGAAGATAGTCAAAAAGTGGCAATATCAGATAGCAGATTAAGGGTAGGCAGTAAAAATAGTAACTCTTTAGAGAGTAAAGATTTTTATACTGTTAAAAAGGGAGATAGCCTATCTTTAATTGCAAAGAAGAGTGGAGTCTCAATTACAAAATTAAGAGAGATTAATAGATTAAGCAGAAGCAGTCATATAAAAGTTGGAGATAAGATATACTTAAGAAGTTTACGATTATCTAAACTAGAAAACAGAGTATATGATTTTAATAAAAATATTAAATTTAAAAAGAGTCCAAGACTTAATTATAAGAAAAAAATTAGAGTTGTAGCAACTGCTTATACATCACATGTAAATCAAACAGATGACTCACCATTTTTAGCTGCTTGGAACAACAGGCTTAGACCTGGTATGAAAATTATTGCAGTATCTCCTGATTTAATTAAAAAGTATGGATTAACGAATGGAGTAAAAGTAAAAATATCTGGACTTCCAGGTTACTATACTGTAAGAGATAAGATGAATGCAAGACTTAGAAACCATATAGATATCTATATGGGAGTAAATAAGAGACGAGCCCTTAGATGGGGAAGAAGAAGAATAGTTCTATATTGGTAGAAGATCTTTTAGGCTAGGTAGCTTTTGTTACCTAACGCTATTTATGTTTTGAAGATTATCCAATCAATTTTTTATGTTCTATTTTAATGCATAGATTTTGAACAACATTAATACCTGCATCTTTTACTTTTTGTGCTGCTTGATTATTTACAATACCTAATTGTGTCCATAGTAAATCGACATCACCTCTATTAATTACAGCATCTGCTATTGCTAAGAGTGCAGCTGGTTTTCTAAAGACTACAACAATATCTACTTTTTTATCAATTTCAGCTAGAGTTCTATATACCTTTTGTCCTAAAATCTCATCCTCTTTTGGGTAGATTGGAAAAACATTATATCCAGCATCTATCATATATTTTGTAACTTTGTTGCTATCTTTTTGAGGATTTGGTGATGCTCCTACTATTGCAATATTTTTATATTTTGTTAAATACTCTTTTACTTTTTCGGGGTCAGAGTTTACAGAAGGCATTTCACATTCCATACTTTATCCTTTATTTTGATATAATTTTAGATATTCTAACATATTATAAAGGCAAATTAGATGTTAAATCTTGAAAATATTCAAAAAGCTTATCAAAAGTTAAGTAAAGTAGCTCACAAAACTCCATTGGCATATGCTCCAATTTTAAGCAATCAAGTTGGATATAGTGTATATTTAAAGAAAGAGAATCTACAAGTTACTGGTTCATTTAAATTAAGGGGAGCTTTTAATAAAATATCTAATTTAATAGAAGTTGATAGTAGTTTAAAAGGAGTTGTGGCTGCAAGTGCTGGTAATCATGCACAAGGTGTTGCCTTTAGTGCTAAACATTTTGGAATAGAAGCTACAATTTTTATGCCAGAATCTACTCCTTTAAATAAGATTCAAGGTGTTGAGAGTTATGGTGCGAAAGTTGTTTTAAAAGGTAGCAGTTATGATGAAGCATATGAGAGTGCATTAAATTATGCAAAAGAGAATAAAATTGAGTTTGTTCACCCTTTTGAAAATGATTTTGTGATGGCAGGGCAGGGTAGTATAGCTTTAGAGATTTTAGAGGAGATAGATGATTTAGATGCTATAGTTGTTCCAGTAGGTGGTGGTGGTTTAATTAGTGGCATGGCAGTTGCAGTTAAAGAGTTAAATCCAAATATTAAGATAATTGGTGTAGCCTCAGAGGGTGCACCTGCAATGTATAACTCTTTTAAATCTAGTAAAATTGTTAATAGTAAAAGGGTAAAGACAATTGCAGATGGAATTGCAGTTAAGAATACATCTAAAATTACATTGGATTATATTAAGGAATATGTAGATGATATGGTGCTTGTATGTGATGATGAGATAGCAACAGCTATTCTATTTTTATTAGAGAAGCAAAAGTTACTTGTAGAGGGGGCTGGAGCTGTAGGTGTAGCAGCTCTATTGCATAACAAGTTAGATTTAAAGTCAAATAGTAAGGTGTGTGTAGTTTTAAGTGGTGGTAATATTGATGTTACTATGCTTAATTTAATTATTGAAAAGGGACTTGTTAAGTCTTATAGAAAGATGAAGCTTGTTGTAACGCTTATTGATAAGCCTGGAGCATTAGAGGAGTTTTCTCACATTATGAGAGAGGCACAGGCAAATATTGTGCAAATTGGATATGATAGAACATCTACAGATTTAGAGTTTGGAGATGCTCATGTAAGTGTTTCATTAGAGACAAAAGGTAAAGATCATCAAGAGAGTATAAGGGCAATTCTAAATGAGCATGGATATAGTTTTAAAGAGGAGCATTAGTGAGTATTATAATTGCTATAGATTTGGGATCTAACTCCTTAGGTATTCTTAAATATGACTGCGTTAAAAAAGAGCCAATAGATAGTTGCTCTTTTGTTGTAAGAACAGCTAGTTCTCTGGTAAATAGAGGCATTATTGATGATGGTGCAATCTCTCGTATTGTAGATGCAATTAATAGTGCTAAAGATAGGTTAAATTTTAGTAATTGCAGAGTAAAAGCAGTAACAACAGAAGCTATGAGAGTTGCTAAAAACTCTAAAGAGGCAATAGCCAAAATTAAAGATATAACAGATGTGGAGTTTGAGATTATATCTCCAAAAGAGGAGGCAGAACTTACATTTTTAGCAGTTAAAAATAGGTTGGATATTATGGGTATAAATAGAGATTTTATAGCCTTAGATATTGGAGGTGGCTCTACGGAGCTTACATTTTATATAGATGGTAAATTATCTACAAAGAGTTTTAAAATAGGTATTGTTACAATTGTATCAGAGGTTAAAGATGTATCTCAATTAGAACAGATTATAGAGGAGAAATCTGCACCAATAGCAAATTTTGTAAAGGGTTTTAATTGTGATAATTTAGAGTTTATAGCAACAGCTGGAACACCAACAACAGTAGCAGCGCTTAAACATAATTTAAATTATAAAAGTTACGATGCCAAAGTTGTTAATGGAACTAAACTAACAATAGATGAGTTAAACTATTATCTTGATAAGTTATTAAATATGAGTAAATCTCAAAGAGAAGTAGCAGTAGGAGTAGGTAGAGAAGATTTAATAATTGCTGGTATATTAATTTATAAACAGATATATAAAATATTAAATAAACATATCTCAATTGTAGTAGATGATAGTTTAAGAGAAGGTGTAGCTATAAGTGAATGCAAAAGATTAAAAATCTGAATCTATATTAGATAGTAGAGACTATAGAGCCCTTACAACGGACATTCTCCAAAAATAGGCACGAAAATATATTAATAAGATACTTAAATAAGCATTTTATTTAATTTTATGTAGTTAAGAACTGTAGTCA
>JALSPE010000133.1 GCA_026986085.1 Campylobacteraceae bacterium
TTGGCAGGAGAGGCTACTATGCCTTACTATTTAAGCAGTAGTAAAAAAGAGGATAGTAAACTACTAAAGAGTGGTTGGAGTATTATCGCTAAATATTTAAGAGAGATTGATCCATACTCTAAATTAATTACAATTCACCCAATAGATAGCTCAGATAAAGAGATTGATAGCAGTTTAATTGATATAAATTTAATACAAGCATCGCATAATAGCTTTGGTAGTGTAGAGAGAGCCATTGAGTTGCTTGAGAGTAGCTACAAGGGTGTTTTAGATATTCCTACAATAGTTGATGAGATAAATTATGAGGGAATTTTACGAGGCAATACAGATGAAGTGCAACGACTATCCTTTTGGAGTTCTGTATTAAATGGCTCTAAGGGGTTTGGATATGGTGCAAATGGTATATGGCAGGTAAATAGAGAGAATGAACCTTTTGGGGCATCTCCAAGTGGTGCGTCTTGGGGTGATATGCCATTTAAAGATGCATTATATTTAAAAGGTGCTAAAGATATATCAAGGGCAGTATCGTTTTTGGATAGATTTGAGTGGTGGAGATTTAAAAGTAAAAACAACTCTTTAGAGCCAAGAGCAAAACCTAAATACAATATTAATATTGCTGGTATTGATGATATATTGAGAGTTATCTATATATATCAGCAACTAGCTTTGTGGGATAATAACTATAAAATTTTAAATTTAAGAAAAAAGAGCTCTTATAGTGCCTATTTTTGGAATCCTAAATTTAAAGCAGAAATTAAATTAGAGATTATTCAAACAGATAATAGGGGTAGCATTAATTTGCCTACTCCTCCATCTTTAGATGAGTGGGTTTTAGTATTGGAACTTTTGGATAATAGAGAAAGTGATGCAGATGTATCTATTTTTAAGAGAGTAGTAAAAATGTTAAAAAAGGTCAAATGATTGAAGTTAAGATAAAATATGTTAAACTTAGATTAGATTCAGGAAAGCTCCAAAATGGAGCCTAACTTTAAACAAAACACAAAAGAGAAAACAAGGAGAAAACTCTTTTGATGCTTTTAAAAAACAAAACAAGGAGTTCAGAGGCTAAACCCTTTTAACCTCTTATGTTAGAATTATAATATAACCTTATTAACTACCAAATAACAAACGGTAAATGGATGATTAATGGCAAAAAATAGTGGCAATCTTTTTGAATTTGAAGATACAGATTATAGTAGATATTGTGGTATAGATGAAGCAGGTAGAGGTCCTATAGCTGGAGCTTTAGTGGTAGCTGGTGTTGTTTTGGAAAATGAGATAGAGGGATTAAAAGACTCTAAAAAATTAACACAAAAAAGACGAGAAGAACTTAGTGAAAAGATTAAAAAGTGTTCAAAATATTATATTTATGAAGTTGGAGCAAAAAAAATAGATAAAATTGGTCTAAGCAAAGCAATAAAAGAGGCACTAGAAGCTATAAAAATTGAGTTTAAAGCTTACAATATAATATTTGATGGGAATAGCAAATTTGGCGTAGATGGCATTGAAACTATGATTAAAGCCGATGATAAAATAGAGGCTGTAAAAGCAGCAAGCATACTAGCTAAAGTCTATAGAGATAATCAAATGATAGAGTATGCCAAGCAATACCCTGAGTATGGCTTTGAAAAACACAAAGGCTACGGCACAAAAGCCCACTTAGAGGCAGTAGCTAAATATGGTTACTGTGAAATTCATAGAAAAAGTTTTAAGATAAATCTATCTTTTGCTGAGAATAAATTATTTTAAAATATCGACTCTTTTTAAAAATAGCATATATTAAGAGTTTAAATAGTATTCTTAATATCTCCAAAATTATATATTTAATTTTTTTAGCATATATTGCAATGGCTCTGTTTTCTTTAAAATTATGAGTTAAGCAATTTACAACAAAAACAGTCACGCGAATTTATTCGTATATACAAAATTTTAAAAATATCATACATAAATAGCTATAGTCTCTTTTATTAATATCTCAACTTTTTTATTTATGTCACTATTTGTCATTAAGCTGATTTAAACTTTTATAAACCAAAACAAGGAGTTTAAGATGAGAAAAATATATAGATATCAAACAAAAACTATATTAAAAAACAATAACAAGGAAAATAATGGGAGATTTAAGAGTTATTGCTTCGAGCAAAAACTGGATAGATTATAAAGCAGTAGAGAGTTTAAAAAATATTTCAAATTTTGATAGTGTAGTAAAGGTTGTTGCACTACCTGATTTGTCTGTTGGCACGGTTCCAAACGGGTGTGCAATTTTGAGTAAAAGGGTATATCCACACTTTATTGGTGGAGATATTGGGTGTGGTATGAGCCTATTTTGTTCAACTGTTGTGTCAAAAAAAATCAAGGTAGATAGGTTTACAAAAAGATTGACAAAAATTGACACAATAGAGAGTATGGATAGTCTAAATTTAAAGTATAATTTGGGAACTATTGGCAAAGGTAATCATTTTGCAGAGTTACAGATAATTGACAAAGTAATTAACAAAGAGTGGTTTGAAAAATTAGGGCTTTGTAAAGATAGACTCTATATTTTAGTCCACTCAGGCTCAAGGGCTTATGGGCAAAAGGTATTTAACAGATATAACAATTACAACCCTAAAGTCGGATTAGATGAAAGCGAAGTTAAAGGCTATTTAAGAGAGCAAAATAGAGCAATTAATTTTGCAAAATTTAGCAGAGAGACTATTGCTAAAAGGCTCTTTAAGGCTCTTGGGTTAAACAGTAATTTAGAGAGTATCTGCTCTCAGCCTCACAACTCTATAGAGGTAGATGATAGTGGTCTATTTTTGCATAGAAAAGGGGCTGTTCCTACTAGTAGAGGAGTTGCAATAATTGCAGGAAGTAGAGGCAGTTTAAACTATCTTGTAATGCCAAAAAGAGAGAGTAAAGAGGCAAACTACTCTATATCACACGGTGCTGGTAGAAAGTGGGAGAGAAACAAAGCATATAAAAAGTTAAAGAGCGAGTATAGAAAAGAGAGCTTTAGTGTTAGTGAAATTGGCTCTAAAGTGGTTTGTAAAGATGCAAGATTGCTATATGAGGAGGCGCCAAAAGCTTATAAAAATATAGATATTGTAATTGCTGATTTGGTCGATGCAGGGTTAATAGAGGTAGTAGCAACCTTTAGACCAATTTTGACATACAAGGAGTAGATTGTGTATATAGTTACAACTACTAGTGTTAAAGAGGCTCACAGAGCCATATATCTATTTATTGGGTATATAAAAAAGCGATTTGAAATAGAGATTAAAGAGATAGTAGATGCAGAGTGCAAAGGGTGTTATAAGCAAGTAGTTTTTGAGTGCAAAACTAAAGAGTTAGATAAGCTTTTGGGTGTTCATATGTGGCTTAGCCAAAGCCCCTTTCGCCCAAAGCATAAACGAAAGCGATGGTATTTTAAATTAGCAAAGTTAGAGAGTATTAAAGAGATAGAACTCGATATCTCAAAAGTAGAGTTTGTTCCAATAAAAGCCTCTAAAAATGGTGGTCAAAATGTAAATAAAAACAGCACTGGCATAAAGGCTATCTACAAAGAGTTAAAAATAGAGGCAATAAGTATAGATGAAAGAAGCCAAAAACTGAATAAAAAGATAGCCCTAAATCGCTTACAAAAGAGAATAAAAGAGTTAAACCAAAAACAAAAAACCCAACAAAACCACTCAAATTGGCAAGAGGGTAAAGAGCTTAGAGATAGTGAAGTAGAGCTTAAATTTGTAGGGGAAGAGTTTAGGTTGGGTTAAAATCCCAATTTAACTTAAATAAGCCTATTTGTAAATATAGATTTTACACCCATACTGTATAGCTTTTCTTGCTCTTTTTTATTATCTACTGTGTATATATTTGTAACTATATTCTCTCTTTTTAATTCATCTATTAACTCTTTATCTACAAGAGTTGGTTCGATATTATAGGCCGATACTCCTAGAGAGTTTAGATAACTCTTTAGGTTTTTAGGGTGGTTGTATTCTTGAAGGGCTGCTGTAGATATCTTTGGTTCTATCTTTTTTAATTCAAATAGATAGTTATGGTTAAAAGATGAGATTAAGACTCTATTTATCAAACCATACTCATTTACTAAATTTTTTATATCTTTTGTTATAAAGGGGGCTAATTTACTGTTTTTGATATCTTTTATCTCTATATTTAAAAGAGTATTTTCTCTTTTTGCAAACTCTAAAACCTCTTTTAATGTTGGTATCTTTTGGGGCGATATACTCTTTAACTTGGCTTTTAAAATTGGCTCTTTTGCTAAGGTTTTAAATGGGTCACTCTTTAAAAACCAACTTGAAGCATCAAGCTCTTTTAACTCATCTAAAGTATAATCCATCACGGTGTAAGGCTCTTTAAAGTGTGGTATATTTTGTGCATTTGTAGTTCTTTTTAGGGTATCATCATGAATTACTACCAACTCTCTATCTTTAGAGTAGCTTACATCTAATTCAATAAAATCACAAAGAGTAGAAGCCTCTTTAAATGCCAAAAGGGTATTTTCTGGATAGTTAGAACTATATCCTCTGTGTGCTGCAATAAGAGACTCTTTATTAAAATTATTCCAAAAATTCACTCTTGAAAGATATCCTCTTCTTTTAAAAATTTGTGCCACGACACTCTAGTTGATTTTTTCTTCATCTCTACAATCGCATAGGCTGGGTCTTCGGCGATTGTTAGATACTCCTCTTTTAGTGATGTAAAGTAGGCAATTTGATGCACAGTTGCTTTTGTGCAGTTTAAGGTAATATTGCCCTCACTTGCCATTATCTCTTGGTGTATGTGCCCAAAGGATATATGTTTTATATTTTTATACTCTTCAAGCAATTCCCAAAATTTCTCTCTTTTTTCTAAACCCCATCCACCATCGTCAAACAGATACATTCCACTCTCTATTGGGTTGTGGTGCATAAAGAGATATAGTGGCTTAGTAGAGTTCTCTTTTAACCTATCTTTTAGCCATTTAAAACGCTTTTTACAAAGCTTACCACCTGTATTTTTTTTGGCAAGTGTATCTAGGAATATAAAGACTCTATCATCATACTCTTTTAAATATTGAACAAATCCATTTTTACCTTCATATTCTGGAAATACTTTTAAAAAATTACTCCTATTGTCATGATTGCCAAGTATTAGATGTATTGGTATAGGAAAACTATCTATTGTCTCTTTTAATATTTCGTAACTCTTAATACTCCCCTTGTCACTTAAATCACCTGTTATAACTATAAAGTCGCTATTGTTGTGGTGTTTTTTGATACTCTCTAGTGCTTTTTTAAATCTTGAAATTGGGTTTATTCCATATAGATGACCTTTATCTATTAGATGCAAGTCACTTATATGGATATATTTGGTTTTTCTCATCTATTTTTTATTTCTGTTAATTATTAAATTTATAAATGCAAATGTTGATACTGCCAAGACAATCATAAAGCTAACTGCATTTAAAACTGGAGTTGAGCTAAATTTAATTCTAGAGTATAAATCAACAGGCAAAGTTGGGTCTGAACCTACTAAAAATATTGTTGTATTAAAGTTAGAGAAGCTCATTAGAAATGTTACTACAAAAGCCCCAATTATTGCTGGTTTTAAAAATGGTATTGTAATATACCAAATAGATTGCAAACCTGTTGCTTTTAGGCTCAGTGCTGCCTCTTCTAGTGCTGGGTCAAACTTTTTTAATCTTGCAGATACCAAAAGCATTGCATATGTTGCCCCAAAGCTAAATTGCCCAATAACAACCAGCCAAAATCCAGGGCTAAAAATTTCGGCATCTATGCCAAAGATTGACTCTATTTTACCACCAACAGCAGTTGATGCTAACAAAATAGAAATACCCAAAATTACCCCCGGAATTACCAAAGGTGCTATTGCAAAAAAGTATAAAACTCCTTTGCCTTTGAAGTTGAATTTATCAAACAAAAGTGAAGCTATTGTTCCAATAATTGTAGATAAAAGAGCCATTGCAAATGCAGTTTGGATACTTATCCAAATACTTGTAAGTAGCTCTTCATCTTTAAAGAGCCCTACTCTATCATCTGTGTTAGCAAAAAACCAATCTAGTGTAAAGCCTTTCCATGGCAGAGTAATTGCCGAGCTATCATTAAAAGCAAGAACAGATACTGCAATTAATGGCAGTAGTAAAAAGATAAAAAAGAGAGTGACGAATACTCTAAAGCCAATTTTGTAACCTGTTGAGTTTGGAAGCGACCTAATCATAACTACTCTCCTACTTTATCTAATTTTTGTCCAGATAGCCTTAGTGCCACCCAGATAGTTGCCGATGAGATACCTAAAAGCAAGAACCCAAATGCTGCACCTTGACTCCAATTGAATGTAGATAAAAATTGATTATATATCTGCTCTGTAAACCATAGAGAACTCTTACCACCCAAGATATTTGGAGCTACATAATCCCCAATTACCAACATAAATACAATGATAGAGCCATTTATAATACCTGGCATTGAGTGTGGTATTATAATTCGTCTAAAAATAGTCAATTTACTAGCACCCAAATCACTTGCAGCTTCAATCATAGAATCATCTAAACTCTCTAGCGTTGTCATAATTGGCACTATCATAAATAGCATAGACATATATAAAAGCCCTATTGTCATACTTATATTGTTATACAAAAGATGCAAAGGTTTATCAATTACTCCAATATATTTTAAAAATTCGTTTATAACCCCATTATCTCCAAGCAGTGTTACCCAGCCATAAATTGTTACAAGCTCACCAATCCAAAGTGGAATTAAAAGCAGAAGCGTTAAAAATGATGCATATTTTGGAGATACCACTTTTGTTAAATAGAATGCAATAGGAAAGCTTACAGCAAAAGATAAAAGTGTTACACCAATAGCATAAAGAGTTGTATTTATAAATGTCTTCCAGTAAATTTTGTCGCTAAAGAAGGCTTGATAATTTTCTAATGTAAATCCACCATCTCCACTATTTGGCTTAAAAGAGCTTACAAGTAGCTCTATATGTGGAACTATAATTAAAAATACCAACCACAATAGAACAGGAATTAATAGAATATAAAATACCTTTTTATTATTTTCCACTCTCTACTCCTTGTAGCATTTGATATTTTCGTGAGCAACTGCCACCTTGACTCTATCTCCTTGTTTAAGGGCTTGAAACTTTGCATTTTGTGGAAGTGCGATTAAAATTTCATCTTTTCCCTCTGGTTTTACGAGCATTTTAGTATTTGCTCCATCAAATAGTATGGTTGTAATATCGGCTTCAAAAACCTCAACACCCTCCATATTCTCATCTGGATCAACTATAAATGCTTCTGGGCGAATATACATAAGAGTTGGATTAAAGTCTAAATTTGGTTTAGTAACTCTCCAGCCATTTTTTGTTACAATTTGTTCACCATCTCTTGATGCTATTTCAAATCTATTATTTTCCCCGACAAATCCTGCTACAAAGCCTGTTTCTGGGTTATTATATAGGTTATGAGGGGTATCTAGTTGCTCAATAATGCCTTTGTTTATTACAGCTACTCTATCGCTCATGACAAGTGCTTCACTTTGGTCGTGAGTTATGTAGATAAAAGTTGTGCCAATCTCTTTTTGTAACTCTTTTAACTCTACTTTCATATGCTCTCTTAGCTTCCTATCTAACGCACTCAATGGCTCATCAAGAAGCAAAATAGATGGCTTCATAACTAGGCTTCTTGCAATTGCAACTCTTTGCTTTTGACCACCTGATAACTCGTTTATCTTCTTTTTATCATAGCCATCTAAGCCAACACGAGAGAGCATATCTAATACACTCTTTTTTATCTCTTCTTTTGATAACTTTTGCCTTTTAAGCCCAAATGCTACATTTTCATAAACATTCATCATAGGAAAGAGTGCTAAAGATTGAAATACAATATTTACAGGTCTTTTCTCTGGAGGAATACCCTTCATAGATTTGTCCTCTATTAATATATCACCTTCGCTCTCTTGTAAAAAACCTGCTATAATTCTAAGTAAAGTTGTTTTACCACATCCGGAAGGACCCAAAATAGAGATAAACTCTCCCTCTTTTACAGAAATATTTATATCTTTCAATGCAGTAAAATCATCAAAATATTTTGATAAGTTTTTAATCTCTAATATGTTGCCACTCACATTTTATCCTTTAGTATTTTGTAGAGCTAAAAGCTAAATGCTAAATGCTTAAAGCTTTTAGCTTTTAGCTCTCATACAGATAGAGTATTCCAATTCAAGCA
>JALSPE010000134.1 GCA_026986085.1 Campylobacteraceae bacterium
AGTATCCTTTTATCTGCTATTTTTTCTTGATTAATATGCAAAATATAGATATAATTGCTATTTGGCTCACCTAAAATTATCTCTTTATTAGAGGTTGAGGCTATTGCTACAATGTAGTCTTCTTTTTCATCTTCTATCTTTAGTGTGGCACCTGTTATTAAAAATGTTGCAACCTTTTGCCTTGCATTTTTGATAATTCTTGCAATCGTTGGGCGCGAAACTCCCATCTTCTTTGCCGCATCTGCTTGGTATAGACCTAAATTATCCATTAGATACAAAGCTTCCATCTCTTCGTGCAAAAGATGAATTGTTGTGCAATTATCGCAATTTATGGCTTTGAACTCTTTATATTTTGGTTTAAAGTTGTAATTTCTTTTTATTTTATCTCTTCCCATAAAAAAATTATACCATAAATTATAAAAATACTTGACAAATGTTTTAAAAAGTTGTATATTACGAACATATGTCAAAAATGAATATCCCATTTTTAGAGTAAGTTCTACTAATTTGGTAAACTCTATTGGCATAATCTAATATAATACTAAAGGTAATAAATAATGGTAGCAGCACCAATAACAAGTAATAAAATAGATAGTTCAATATCTCCTCTATTTGGAAAAGCAAAATATTTTGCTTTTTGGGATGGAGATAAGTTAAAAGTTCAAGAGAATAGATTTAAAAGTGGAAGTGAAGTAATAGAGTGGTTATATTTAAATGGAGTAAAAAATATTATTATAAAAGAGATAGGAAGTAGTCCATATGTTATGGCAAAAGAGGCAGGTATAAAACTCTTCTTTGCAGGAGATAGTAGAATAGAGGCTATAGATGCATTTATGAAGTTTGATAAAAATGAGTTAAAAGAATTAACTAAAGATGAGATATCAAATATTATAAAGCATCATGAACATAAACATCATGGATTTAGTTATAAATAGACTCTCTTCTCCCCATCTCTTCTGAGAGTGTGAAAGAAATATATATTTTGGAATAGGGGCTTTAGTCTCTGCTTCAATTTGGTTTTTTGACAGCCTCTTTTAGGGTGAAGTGCATACAAAATATTGAATAAAAATAATCAACCTGTATGAAACTAAAATCAAATGAGTATCTAATTTAAGCTAGTAGATTTATCACCTAGACCAATGCTATTGGGCTAATATTTTTCTCAAACTTTCTAAACTTAGAAGCAAACACTACTTTAGCAAAACCTATCTCTTAGGGAAGTAGTAGTATAGTTAAATTACTAGAGAGCAAAGTATTTATGATAAAACATTAATAGATGGAATGGCTATACAATGAAGTAGAGTTACCTGAAAATGAAAAAGAGAGAAGTAAAATAGTGTCAGCATAAAAAGATATAGAGAACTTAAGAGATTCAATTTTTTATTATCTTAACAATATTATTGATAGTTAAGAATTTGAATGTTATAATATATAAATTTACAAAAGGGATATCAAATGACACAAGAACTATCTAAGGATCCAATAGATGCAATGATAGAGTCTATAGAGAAAAATCCTATTAATTTAGCTCAAGAAGTTTTAGATAGAGGACATGCAGTTTGTTATCAAAATGAAGATGGTCTTATGGTAGAAGAGTTTCCAGACGGTAAAATATATCATATAAAAGTTAATATTAAAACTGGTAAAACAATATATTTAAAACAGTTGAAATAATTAATTCTCTATGAGCAGACCAACACTATATATTGTTGCTGGAGCTAATGGTTCAGGTAAATCGACACTAACAAAAAGATATAAAAATGGGGTCAGGTGATGAACCTAACCCCACTAAAAAATACAGTATTAAACATTCATTAAAAAAATGGTAAAATAAATTTAATGAATAAGAAGATAAGGTTTAGATTCATCACCT
>JALSPE010000135.1 GCA_026986085.1 Campylobacteraceae bacterium
GTGTTGTAATATCACCGCCAATAGTTGGGTATTATGCGAATATTAAAACGCTTGAAGATATGGAGAGATTTATTATTGGCAAATGGTATGACTCTCTTGGAATTGAACATAATTTGTTTGAAAGATGGAAATGAGGAAGCTAACAAATTTAAGTATAATAAAATATTTGACAAAATACACCATTTGGTATATGGTAAGATAATATAAACTAAGGATTATTGTTTATGCAAAAAGTTCAAACTTTACTTAGAATAGAAGAAAAAAGCCCAAAAGAGTCTAAAGAGATACTCTCCAATTTGGGATTAAACTTTAGTGAGGCTGTTAATATGTTTACTGCTATGATTGTGCAAGAAGGGGGTACCATTTTGTGTAAAAGTTCTTGATTATCCTAAAATCAGTTATGAAGAGGCTCAAAAAAAGATACAAAACTCTATAGATAATATGACCATAACAAGTAGAAAAGATGCAGATAGCTTTTTTAAAGAGCTACTTGATTAATGAAAATATATAAAGTTAAAATAGAGCCACAAGCACAAGAGGATTTAAAAAATATCTACAATTTTATATCTTCAAACGATTCAAAAGTTAAAGCAAGAAGATTTTTTAAGAAAGTTGCAAAGTGCTATTATTGAATTGGAGTATATGCCAAACAGATTTAGAAAGAGTATCTATATAAAAAGAGACAATATCCACGATATGGTAGTTTATGGATACACTATCTGTTATGTAATTCAAGAAAAGAGTGTAAATATTTTAGCTGTTTTTATGCAAAGAGATATAAATAATGAGTAAATTAACAAAACTATTAGAGCAAGAGTGTTAGTTGGTGTGTTTATAAATTACATATTGTATAATTTTATTAAATATGGTATAATTATATACATATGAATTTATATGTATAGGAGTATATATATGAAAACGACTGTAAGAAAAAATTTTCTTTTTGATAAGGATATTGCTTTATATCTTGAAGAGATTGCAAAAGATACACAAAAGTCTATGACTCAAGTTCTTCAAGAGATGATAGAAGAGAGACATAAAAAGATAAAAGTTAAAAAAAGAGCCAAAGCTTTAAAAAAAATAAAAGGCAGTGCAGATGGATTATTGAGAGATTTTTCTATTCAATCATCAAAAAAGAGTAAAAATGTATAAAAGAGTCTTTTTAGATGCGAATATTATTGCAGATATTTTTGACTCTTCAAGAGTTTTTCATAAAAGTAGTGTTAAAGCTGTAGAGATATTAGCACAAAATATAGATGTTGAACTATTTACATCTTGTGATATTGTTACAACTATATACTATATTTTATCTAAAAAAGGGAGAGATAATGCACTTGAGTATATCTTAAATATTAATGAGTTGTGCAATATTGTAGAGTTTGGAAATCAAGAGATATTAAATAGCTGTTTATTGATGAAAAGTGATAAAAGATTCAAAGATTTAGAAGATACAATACAATACATTATGGCAAAAAAGGTGGATGCTGACTTAATTTTGTCAAATGATAATGAGTTTGTCTCAACAAGTATTAAATTATTAAGTTCGAGTGAATTTCTAGAAATAAAGGATAGTAATGAAAAAAGCGATATATCCAGGCACATTTGACCCAATTACATTTGGGCATTTAGATATTATAAAAAGAGCTTGTAAAATTTTTGATAAAATATATGTAGCAGTTTCCGAAAATAAAGCAAAAAAACCTATGTTTAGTTACGAAAAAAGAGTAGAGTTAGTAGAAGCTGTTACAAAAGATTTACCAAAGGTAGAGGTAATTGGTTTTGATGGACTACTTGTAGATTTAAGCGACAAGTTAGAGGCAAATACAATTATAAGGGGTCTTAGAGCAGTTAGTGATTTTGAGTATGAATTGCAGATGGGGTATGCAAATGCATCTTTAAAAGAGGAGCTTGATACTATATATTTAATGCCAAGTTTACAGTATGCTTTTATTAGCTCGTCAATTGTAAGGGCAATTTTAAGCCACGGAGGCAAGGTAGAACACTTGCTTCCAAAAGAAGTTTTGGAGAAGATTTAGTGTATATTTTATTTGAGGGAATAGATGGCTGTGGCAAAAGCACACAAATAGAGCTTTTAAAGAGCCATCTTAACGCAGTTGTAACAAAAGAGCCAGGTGGCACAAAGCTAGGAGTTAAGCTTAGAGAGATTTTGCTACATAGTGATGTTGAATCTAAAGAGGCAGAGCTTTTACTGTTTTTAGCAGACCGTGCAGAGCACTTTAAAGAGGTAATAGAGCCAAATTTAGATAAATATATTTTATCAGATAGAGGTTTTATATCGGGTATTGCATATGCTATGAGTAGTGGCTTTAATATGAACTTTTTAATAGAGCTAAATAGTTTTGCATTAAATGGTGTAATGCCCCAAAAAATAGTTTTATTTACTATTACAAAAGAAGAAGCGATAAAGAGGGTTCAAACTCGTGGTGAGTTAGATAAAATAGAGAGTCGAGGGTTTGACTACTTAATGCAAATTCAAGATAATATGCTAAAAGTAGTAGAGCATTTAGAGATAGAGACTCTAGTAGTAGATGCTTCAAAGAGTATCGAAGAGATAAATAAAGAGATTATAAATTTTATAGGAGAGTAGATGATACAATCATTAACAGGTATGCAAGATATTGTTGGCGACGAGGCAAAAAAGTATAACTATGTTGTAAACACTGCAAAAGAGGTATTAGAAAATTATGACTTTAACTTTGTAAAGATGCCAATGTTAGAGAAAACTGAGCTTTTTATTCGCTCTGTTGGTGGAAGTAGCGATATTGTAAATAAAGAGATGTATCGCTTTATAGATAAAGGCGAAAACGATGTATGTTTAAGACCAGAAGGAACAGCAGGAGTTGCAAGATATTTTGTGCAAAATAAGCTTGATAGGCAACCACAAAAGTTTAAATTCTACTACCACGGATCTATGTTTAGATACGAGAGACCACAAAAAGGGCGATATAGAGAGTTTAACCAATTTGGCTGCGAAAGCTTTGGTGAAGAGAGTGTTTACGAAGATTATGCAATTATTGAGATGGCATCTGCTATTTTAGATAAGCTTGATATTAGCTATAAGTTAGAGATAAACTCTCTTGGTTGCAAAGAGTGCAGACCAAAGTATATAGAGAGTTTAAAAGAGTTTTTAAGAGATAAAAAAGATAAACTATGTCAAGATTGCAACAGAAGATTAGAGCAAAACCCATTAAGAGTTTTAGATTGCAAAGTGCAAAGTTGCCAAGCCGAGTATGAAGATGCACCAAAAATTACAGATAATCTATGCCAAAGTTGCAATTCAGATTTTACAAAACTAAAAGAGCTTTTAGGTAGCAACAGTATAAATTACGAAGTAAACAAAAAGCTTGTTCGTGGTTTAGACTATTATAACAAAACTATTTTTGAATTTATCAGCGATAAAATAGGAGCTCAAGGCACAGTAATTGGTGGTGGAAGATATGATGGCTTAATAAGCTATCTTGATGGTAAAGAGACACCAGCAGTTGGCTTTGGTATGGGAATAGAGAGAGCAATGTTGCTAACTAATTTACCAAGCACTCAAAATTGTGGCTACTACCTTGGAGCAATGGATGAAGAGGCACTTAGCACGATAATATCTCTTGCAAAGAGTGTTAGAGGCAACCATAAAGCAACACTAGAATATAAACCTAAAAAGCTAAAAGCCTTGCTAAAGGGTGCAGATAAAGCCGATGCAAGATATTGCGTGGTAATTGGTGAAAATGAGCTTAAAGAGGGCAAAGTGTGGTTGAAAGATTTGGTAACAAAAGATGAGAGCACGCCAACAATTGACGAGTTTTTAAATAGTATAAAGTAGTAGTTTAGTATAATAGTAAAAATTTACACAATAAAAGGGAATTTATGTTTTCTAAAAGGATAGAATTGCTATCACCATCTATTACAATAGCAATATCAACACTTGCTAGAGAGTTAAAAGCTGAGGGTAAAGATATATTAAGTTTTAGTGCAGGAGAACCAGACTTTGATACTCCTGCTCCTATAAAAGATGCTGCTATTGATGCTATTAAAAGAGGCTTTACAAAATATACAGCAGTAGCAGGAATACCTGAGTTACTAAATGCAATTAAAGATAAATTAGAGAGAGAAAATGGTTTAATTTATGATAAAAATCAGATATTAGTAAGTAATGGTGCAAAGCAATCTCTCTTTAATATAACCCAAGCTCTTTTAGATAATGGTGATGAAGTTATAATTCCAGCACCTTACTGGGTTACATATCCAGAGCTTGTAAAGTATGCAGGTGCAAAGCCTGTAATAATTGATACAAATGAGAGAAATGGCTTTAAAATTACACCAAAAGAGCTAGAAGAGGCAATTACTCCAAAAACAAAAATGTTAATATTAACATCTCCATCTAACCCGACAGGTTCAGTATATAGCAAAGGGGAGCTAGAGAGATTAGCTTCTATATTAGAGGGAACAGATATAATTGTAGTCAGTGATGAAATGTATGAAAAATTAGTTTTTGATGGAACAAAGTTTACCTCTACAGCATCAATTAGCAAAGATATGTTCAATAGAACAATTACTGTAAATGGTTTAAGTAAATCAGTTGCAATGACTGGTTGGAGAATGGGATATCTTGCAAGTAGCAATAATGAACTTGTTAAAAAGATGATATCTCTACAATCTCAAAGCACCTCTAATATTAACTCTATTACTCAATATGCATCAATTCCAGCACTTGATGGAAGTGTAGATAGCGAAATAGAGGCAATGCGTCAAGCTTTTGAAGCAAGAGCTCAAGAGGTAACAAAGCTATTTAACTCTATAGATGGTTTAAGTGTTTTAAAACCAAAGGGAGCATTTTATCTTTTTGTTAATATAAAAGATATATCTAATGACTCAATGAAATTTTGTAAAGAGTTACTAGAAAATTATGGAGTAGCAGTTGTTCCAGGTATTGGCTTTGGAAGCGAAGGATACTTTAGATTCTCTTTTGCAACAGATGTAACTACAATTAGAGAGGGTGTAAGAAGAATAGAGAAATTTGTTAAAAAACTTGAAAGATAGAGTAGGGTTTTTAACTCCATAGTAAAAATTGCTTCTATTTATTATAACTAAAAATCC
This sequence comes from Campylobacteraceae bacterium, assembly GCA_026986085.1. Lineage (GTDB taxonomy): Bacteria > Campylobacterota > Campylobacteria > Campylobacterales > Sulfurovaceae > JAADEQ01. The sequence goes on from JALSPE010000135.1 coordinate 5,110, forward strand.
ATAGACTAAGTCTTTAAGTGGTATTTTTAATATCTCTTGACTTTGTATGTTGATTTTTTTAGCAGGTGTTTCAATGCCACTGTTTGCATTGAAATATAAGTTAAAATTAGGCGTAAAAGTTAAGTTAAATACTAATAAACTTATTTTAAATAATACGGATACGCGAATTCATTCGCGTCTATTTGAACTCACAACTAGAGTTTAAACTTTTTTGCCTCGAATAAATTCGAGGGTCCGGAGTAATTTGTAATTAACATGGTATCAAATATGAAATAGCTTAACTTGTGTATATTTTAGTATCTCTTGCCATTGTATATTGAATTTTTATACTACAATAATATAATCTTATCACCAAAAGGTATATCTCTATCTTTTGTTAAAACCCAAAGAGTATCTATATTTGGCTCATTTTCAGGAAAAATACCATCTCCATCACTAAAATATATTAAAAATTTAAAATCTTCATAGAGGTTTTCTATATACTCAAAAGTGGGTCTAAAATCAGTGCTTCCTCCACCTTTTAGGGTTTTGTGTATTGGTTCTAATGCTCTTAAACGAGTAGTATTTTGAATTTTATAGTCACTCTCAATTAACTCTATCTCGTAGTGTTGAAAACTCTGCATAATATACTCTACCTCTTCTAAAAAATCAGATAACATCTGCTCATCTATTGATGCAGAGGTATCTATAGCTATTGCAATTTTAAGCTCACTTCCACTAATTGAGGGTAGGGCAACACCACGATATAGATGTTTTTTATTAGCAGGAAACATCTTATAATCTATTTTTGCATGGGTATTTATATATCTATAGAGTAACTCTCTCCACGATACCTTACCTTTTTTACTCTTTTTGATAACTCTATCTAAATCTATTGGAATTTCGCCTCTATCTTCCAACTTTTTGATAATTTGCTCTATAAATTGCTCTATTTCAAAATCTTCAATATCTGTTTGCTGCTTCTCCCTCTCTCGTTCTCTCTCCTCTTGCTCTTCATCAACATCTAACTCATTTAACAAAATATGATAAATCTCTTCAGTAGATAGTGCTTTAAATTCATCACTAAAGTTTGACAAGGGGTGGAGTATAAATCCATTCTCTACAAGAAGAGAGTTTACAGCATATTCACTAGCAAGTCGCCAAATATAGCCTCTCTTACCCTCTCCTCTATTTTGATGATATAAAATTTGCTGAAGTGAAGCACCAGCTACTATAGAACTTACCTCTTCTAAATTTAGTGCATCTATATATTCACTATTATACTCTAGCTTGTCGCCACAATAAGATACACCTCTTATATTATTATTTACTTTCATATCTAATTTTGTAGAGGCAGAACCAAAAAAAGGCTTCTCTAGCATCAATTTGGCAACTGCATCTTTAATCTTAGAGCTACTCACACTCTTACTCCAAAAGGTATGAGAACTTCTCTACCCACTCTTCAAATGCTTTGCTGTCTTCTATTTCAATACCATTTTGCTGCATATCTTTTATCAGCATAACACTAAACTCACTTGGCAAATTAAAAGATAACTCTATAGCTTTATCTATCTCTTTAGGTGTTGCACTTTTTAGGTAACTTATAAGAGCAGATATTAGAGCAAATAGAACTTCGCTATCTTGCTCAAAATCAAACTTATCCCCATTTAAAAGGGCTTTAATATCTGGAAGTTTATCTAAAACTTTTCTAAAGCTAATATACTCTAATGAGGCATCTTCTCCTACTGCTCCACTAATAACTTCTAGTTGATTATTAAAAGATATCTTAGACTTTAATATAGAATCTACATACTCCCAGCTTCTAGGAGTAGCAAAAGCTTTCTTATTTTTCTTTGGGTCAAAATTAAATAGATATTCACTCTTGTAGCTTAAAAATGCCAATATAGAGTTATCAATATTTTTCTCATAAGCCCAAATTTTCCAATCATCAAAACTTATCTCCATATTTAAATGAACAAACCTGTTACTTAAAGGGCTTGGCATTCTATATACCACCCCTCTGTCGCTCTCTAAATTACCAGCAGCTACAATTGCCCAACCACTTGGTAGCACATAATCGCCAACTTTTCTATCTAATACCAATTGATAAGCTGCTGCTTGAACAGATGGTGGAGCAGAGTTTATTTCATCTAAAAACAAAATCCCCTCCCCACTCTTTGGTAAAAACTCTGGTTTAGCCCATACAGCCTCTTTGCTTTGGCTATCAAAAAATGGAATACCCTTTAAGTCTGTTGGGTCAAGTAAAGATAGCCTCAAATCTATAAAATCCAAATTATTCTCATTTGCTATCTGCTTAACAATAGATGATTTCCCAATTCCAGGACTACCCCAAATAAATGTAGGAATTTTACTATCAATTAAACGGCTTAAAGACTCTTTTAACTCTTGTGGCTTCATACGACCCCTGTTTTTATTTTAATAATACTAAAATAAGATTAAATCAGATTTAATTAGAGCAAACAAAGAGAAGTATCTTTTACTAAATCACTTGTATATGCATTCCCATCGAGGACGATGGGAACGAGTGAAGAAAAACCTTGTAAAGCTGTGGCTACGGTATTCCGTTGAACGCAGGTTATTTTACAAAAACGATATGGTATAGATGGTGTAAAAGTGGAGATAGTAGCTTATGGACCAGGTTTGAGTTTGCTAACTGTTAAAAACCCTCAATCTAAAAGAGTTTCAAGCTTAGCACAAAGTGATATTAAATTTTCTGCTTGTATGAATACTATGAATAAATTCAAAAAGAAACATGGACACTACCCAAAATTAACTGAAGGTGTAGAAAAAACAAAAGCTGGAGTTGCAAGAATTATAGAGTTGCAAGAGCAAGGATACTCTTATATTAGACCTTAGGTTTTGTATCTTTTTTTAGTACTAAAGATTCCAACTTGTATTAGAATGTCATACTCCAACTTGATTGGGGTATCTTAATTTATAATAGATAGATTATCCAATCTTTTGGATAATAACATAACCTTAAAACTTTACAAAACAATAATAATAGAGCCTAAAAAATACAACATTAAGAAAAGTTTTGTATAATTTAATCAAACAATCGTTTGGGAAAATAAATGGCTATTCAAAAAACTTCAA
>JALSPE010000136.1 GCA_026986085.1 Campylobacteraceae bacterium
TTAAGCACTTAATCTCTTCATTATATCATTTTTTATCTCTTTTAAATTATTAGAGAGCTTATATATTAAATCGCTATCTACATTTCTACTACTTTCTATATGTCTTTGGATATCATCAACACTGTTTAGAACTTTTTTTGCATCTATCTTTTTTGCTATATCTTTTAAGTCATTTAAAAGTGCTAATGCTTGTTCATCTCTGTTATCTTTTATATATCTCTCTAACATCTTGTCGCTATCGCCATATATTGCTATAAACTCTTTTAAATCACTCTCTAAAATATTTTTACTACCTGAAGGAGTGCTATCTTTTCTCGAGAGATATCTATTTACTAACGAGTCTAAATCTTCTTTATTAAATGGCTTAGGTAGATACGAGTCAAATCCATACTCAAATATTCTCTCCATGCCACCATTATCCATAGAGAATGATGAGTGTATGATAATTGGTGTAGCGTTAAATCGTTTATCTTCTCTTATCTTTTTAATTGTTTCAAATCCATCCATTTCTGGCATAATGCTATCTAGAATAATTAAATCATACTCTCTATTTTTTAACTCTTTCATAACCTCTTTACCATCTTTTTTAGCTACAACTTCCAAATTATACTTTTTAAGTAGATATGTTAATATATGTAAATTAGTTATATCATCATCTGCTATCAAAACTCTTCTATTGCAATTTGTAGTAACTACTCTGTTGCTAGGATATATCTCATTGCAATTGATATCTTCTCTCTGTGTTCTCTTAATATCTCTACTATATAGAGTTGTTATTTTATTATATATAGAGCTGTCTAACTCTTCTATATTTATAGCATCATCAACCAATTTTAATGGAAATAGCGCATTCTCTTTATCTAGCAGAGCTATTATTTTTAAATTTGTATACTGCTTTATTGTCTCTAAATAGTCTGTTAAAATTGGCTCAAATAGTTTACTATCCATAAATACTACATCGTAATCCATAAAGTTTGGAATCTCTCTATTTACCTCTTTTACAGATTCAATTGATGTATTAAAATTTAATCTCTTTAGGTATTGCGTTAATAGATAACCCTTTTTACTATCGGTTACAATAAGTGCATTTTTGGGAACTTTAAGAGTGGCCTCTGGTTCAGATGATACTAAATCTTCTTCTTTTATATCAATAGGTATCTCTATTGCAACCCTATAGTGAGAGCTATCTAAGTTTATTTTAAGTGTGCTATTTACTCTATTTGCCAACTCTTTTACCAAATATAAGTAGAAGCCATAATATTTTTTATATTGACTTGGGGTATATAAGGGAGTTACATCTTTTTTTATTACTTTTTTTATCTCTTTTGTTAATTTTAACTCTCTAGCAATTTTTATCAATAAGCTACTCTTTTTATCATTTAACTTTACACTAAATTTAGCATCTCTATATTGATGCTCCCTTGTTTGGTGTTTATTTAGTAATATAAGTATATCTTCTATTATCTCTCTATTTCCTATAAGATTATAATTCAGATAAGATGTTATAGGGTCTGTAACTACTCCATCACTTGTTAATTTATCTATTAACTCTTCTAAATTAAATACTTCTGGAATGCCTATATCTCTATTTGCTGCGATATCTAAAAATATTCTCTCTTCTTTATCTGATAGTTTTATCTCTTTGTAATTTTTTTGCAGACTCTCTACAACTTTATCTTGGCTAGTTTTAGAAGCAAACTTATCTATATTTGATTTTAATTTACTAGTTGCCACAATTTTACTATTATTTATATCGGTTAAATACTCTTTTTCTAAATTACTTTTACACTTTTGCTCTCTTATTTTATTTTCAACTACCTCTTTTGTTCTTCTTAAATCTTTTATTAAAGAGTATAGTAGATATAAAAATAGAGCTGTAAGTAGTGCTATTGCTATCCAATCCCAAGAAATGTTATATAATTTATTCATATGTTGCCCCAATATAAAGAAGAATATATAAATTTTAAATAAAACCGATATATTCGTATATTTAATTATAATCTAATTTTTTTATTATATCATATTTTTTACATATTTACAAATAATTTGTATAATTTTAGTGATTTAACTCATAAATAAAATAAAATTTAGTAGAATAGATAAAAATTATGATTAGGATATATAGGTATGGCAAAGAAAAAAACTCTTTTTGAGTGTCAAAATTGTGGCTTTCAAACACCTAGATGGATAGGAAAGTGTCCAAGTTGCAACTCTTGGGATAGTTTAATAGAGTTAAACAGTGAGCAGATAGAGTATCTAAAGAGTAGTTCAAGTAATCTTGTAGCTAAATCTAAAGCTATACCAATAACAAAAATCAAAGCTGAAGATATAGTAAGGTTTAGTAGTGATTCTAATGAGTTAGATTTGGTTTTGGGTGGGGGTATTGTTCCTGGCTCTTTAACTCTAATTGGGGGTAGCCCAGGTATTGGTAAATCTACTCTTTTGTTAAAAATTGCAGGTAATTTAGCAAATTTAGAAAATGAGGTTCTATATGTTTCTGGAGAGGAGTCTGCATCTCAAATAAAGTTAAGAGGCGATAGATTAGGTGCAAATTGCGATAAATTATATCTATTAGCAGAGATAAATATGCAAAATGTTATAGAGGAGATAGAGTCAAAAGATTATGCTTTTATCGTAATAGATTCAATTCAGACAATTTATGATAGCGAAGTTCCATCTGCTCCTGGTTCTGTTACGCAAGTTAGGGCAATTACATTTGAATTGATGAGATTAGCCAAATCTAAAAATATTCCAATATTTATCATTGGACACATTACAAAAGATGGCTCAATAGCAGGTCCTAGAGTCTTAGAGCATATGGTAGATACTGTTCTCTACTTTGAGGGCGATAGCAATAGTGATTTAAGACTACTTAGAAGCTTTAAGAACCGTTTTGGTTCAACTAATGAAGTTGGAATATTCGAGATGGATGGCAGTGGATTAAGAGATGCAAAGAGTATGAGTGAGAGGTTTTTTAATAAAGAGTCTTTAATGCCAGGTTCTGCTTTAACAATTATAATGGAGGGTAGTCGCCCCATTGTTATAGAAGTTCAAGCCCTTGTAACACCAGCTTATGCAAATAGCAAACGAAGCACAACAGGTTTTGATGGAAATAGATTAAATATGCTATTGGCTCTACTAGAGAAGAAACTGGATTTACCTTTAGGAACTTATGATATATTTGTAAATGTAGTTGGTGGTATTAAAATTCAAGAGCCAAGTGCCGATTTGGCAATTGTTGCGGCAATATTAAGTAGCTTTAGAGAAAGAGAGCTAAGTAGTAAAACACTTTTTGTAGGAGAGGTTAGCTTAACAGGAGAGGTAAGAGATGTTCCTAATTTAATGCAGAGATTAAAAGAGGCAAAAACACAAGGTTTTTCTAATGCAATTACTCCTAGTAAGCCTATAGAGAGTGTAGATTTAAAATGTTTTGTAACAGATAGTGTAGAGAAAATTATAGAGTGGATGTAATGGGTATTAAAGTAGGAACAGATATTGTAAGCATAAAACGAGTAGCAAAATCTATAGACAGATTTGGAGATAAGTTTTTAGATAAGTTTTTAAACAAAGATGAGATTGCTAGAGCTTCTAAAATAGAGTCAATAGCTGGGTTATGGGCAGCAAAAGAAGCTGTATCAAAAGCTCTAGGGTGTGGTATTGGAAAAGAGCTTAACTTTAAAGATATAACTATTAAAAAAGATGAAAAAAGAGCTCCCTATATTGTGTTAAATAGTAACAAATTTAAAATTATTGACTCTTCTATATCTATTTCTCACGAAAAAGATTTTGCAATTGCAGTTGTAGTCTTAAATTTTAGCTATATATAATCTTTTACCATTATAATTACACAAAAAACAAGGTGGATTATGAGAGCTTCGATTATAACAGTAACACTTATATTGGCTTTTACACTTAATGGGTGTATTGTAGATAGAATAAATGCCAGATTAAAAGCTAAAAACAATGCTTTTGCACAAAATCAACAAACAGTTACCTATCAAGAAAGTGGTAGTAAAAACTTAGGAGTTACTGTTGTAGAAGAGGTTCCACAAGATGAGCGATTCTACCGACGAGTTAAAAGAGTATATCAACCAACACCAGCAAAAAGATATATTCATAAAAAGAAGATAATTAAAAAAACTATTCACAAAAAGAGAGTAGTAGTTAAAAAGAAAAAATATATTAAAAAACACAAGAGAGTAAAAACTAAAGTAAAAAAAGTATATAAAGAGCCATATAGCATAGAGAAGAATGAAGCAGACCCAGAATTGCTAGGACCTCAAACTACTCTAAAATCTAACCCTCTATCTAAGGCAAAGGTTAAAGAAGATAGCAAAAAACATATATAAGGGCTAAAGACAAACCCTTTACCTTGCACTTGAAAATATTGACCAAGATTACTAAAATTTTGCCGTAAACAGTGTTTGCGATACCTTCTGACAAAAATCTATATACAATATCAAGATATATTTAAACAAGCAAAAGTTTAAGCTATTTCATATTTGATGCTAAGTTAATTAAAAACAACTATGGATCCTCGAATTTATTCGAGGCAAAAAAAGTTTAAACTCTAATAATAACTTTAAATAAACGCGAATGAATTCGCGTGTCCCTATTATTTTAAATTGGTTTTTTTGATATTTAATTTTAATAGTAATTTTTATAGACTCATTATATCATAGCTATCAACAAAAAAACATAACTTAAGCACAAATTATATTTAAATAAAGAAAATTTACTACATAATTTAAACATATATTGACCCCCAAATAGCGCTACTTCAAAAAATTCATAGCTGTTTTAATAATATCATCACTATCTTTACTTGGTGATTGTAGTATTTTTCTCTCTTTACTCTCATCATTAAACTCTATGAATACTCTTTGCTCATAGCTTGATATCTTCTTGATATTCTCTTTTGATGCTAAAACTTTTATTATTATTAAATCTATAAACTGTTTTGTTAATTTATCTAATTTTCCAAACCTATCTACAATCTCCTCTTCTATCTCGTAAACCTCATCTGTTGTATCAGCTTGAGATAGACGGCGATATAGCTCTAGCCTTAATCTATCTTCATAAATTAATTCATCACTTAAGTATGCATCTACACTCAATTTTATCTCTACACTCTTACTCTTATCTTCTGTTTTTCCACTTAAAACTCTAATTGCATCCTCTAACATCTTTAAATATAAAGAGTAACCAATTTGTTTAATATGCCCACTTTGTGCTTCGCCTATTAGGTTACCACCACCTCTTATCTCCAAATCATGCATAGCTAAAACAGCCCCACTTCCAAGCTCACTATGACTCTCAAGAGCCAAAAGGCGTCTTTTCGCATTATCATTTAGTGCCTCTTTATTCTCTACAAAATAGTAACAAAAGCCCTCTACTCCACCTCTTCCTACTCTCCCCCTAAGTTGGTGTAAATCTGCAATACCAAACCTGTTGGCACCATCAACTATCATGGTATTTGCATTTGGCAAGTGGATACCAGACTCCACAATAGAGGTGCTAAGAAGCAAATCATACTCTCTATTTTCAAACTTCAACATCTCTTTTTCTGTAGTTGCGGGTGGAATTTTAGAGTGCAAAACCGTTACCCTAAGCTCTGGCATCTCGTCTAAAATTTGGCGCTTTTTATCCTCTATTGCTGCAATAGAGTTATATACATAAAAAACTTGCCCTCCTCGTCTAAGCTCTCTTTGTATAGCCTCTTTAACAGCCTTTATATCATAATCTTTAACAAATGTTCTAACCCCTACTCTTGTATGAGGTGGTGTAAAAATTTCACTAAAAGTTTTAATTTGCGACATTGCCATATTAAGGCTTCTTGGAATTGGAGTAGCACTCATAGAGAGCAAATGGGTATTGATTGTAAGCTCTTTTAACTTCTCTTTTTGTTTAACTCCAAATTTATGCTCTTCATCAATTACAACAAGTGCTAAATTTTTAAACTTTGCATTAAGCAAGGCGTGAGTTCCAACAACAACATCTATCGTGCCATCACTCAAACCATCTGCAATAGCCTTTTTGGCTTTTGTAGGTGTAAATCTATCTACCTTTGCAACCTTTATATCCCACTTCTCAAGCCTCTCTTTTAAGCTTTTAAAGTGTTGTGATGCAAGTAGCGTAGTTGGTGCTACAATTGCTGCTTGATAGCCATTTTTAACAACTGCAAATATAGCATTCATAGCAACTTCTGTCTTACCAAACCCAACATCTGCACTCAAAAGTCTATCCATAATATGTCCACTGCTCATCTCTTGAAGCATATCTTCAATAGCTTTTATTTGATCTTGAGTATGCTCAAACCCTGCATCTTTTAAAAATGCCTCTTGCACTCCTTTATCTACAATAATTTTAATACCCTCTTTTAAATGTCTTTTAGCACTTATCTCCATAAGCTCTTTAGCTATTGCAAACAACTTCTCTTTTACTTTACTCTTTAGCTTTGCAAAAGATGCCTTGCCTAGCTTGTCTAAAACAGGTAAAGAGCCACTACTTGCCACATATCTATCGATAACTTCTAAATTTTCAACTGGAATATATAACATATCCTCATTTTGATACTCAATTGCTACAAACTCTCTAAAACGCCCTAATACCTCGCGTTTTTCTATACCTTTAAAGACCCCTACTCCATAATCTTCATGAACAACATACTCGCCAACTTTTATCTCATCTAAAATAAGTGATGGCTTTTTTACTCTTCTTTTTTTGGCATCTTTATTTATAGACAAAATAAGCTCACTGCTAGAAGCAATATTTAAAACACCATCAATATACTTAATATTCAACTTCTCTAAATATGGCAAAGTAGATGAGCGAATAGTCGTCTCATTTTTAGCTACAATAGTTATCTTTTTATCTTTATGTGCCTCTATCAAAGAGTTTATATTTACAAGCTCTAAATCTCGATACTCTTTAGCTTCTGGTATCGCAGATATAGGAAAAGAGTCGATATCAACGAGTGGAGTAACTTCGCTTAACTCATATAAATCTCTTATTTGGGCAATCAATGAATCTCTAATTAATATAGATTTAAAGCTCTTTAGGTAGTTTTGCCCAAACTCATCTAAGTGCCAAAGCCCAAGTGAGTCTATATCTTTAACAAAAGCATTATATGGGCTTGAGTTAATTTTCTCCTTTAACCCCTCATACTCATTGCTATTTAAAGCCAAAAAAGCTGAGTATATCTCTACAGAGTCTAACTCATCTTTTGCTCTCTTTTGAGTAGATATATCAAACTCTCTAATCTCTTCAACTTCACTATCAAAAAGCGATACCCTAATAGCACTATTTAAATTAACTGGAAATATATCTACAATATCACCTCTAAAAGAGACTTCACCCTTGGCAGTTACAACATCTACAAAAGAGTAGCCCCAATTTAAAAGCCTCTCTTTAAGTTGGGATATATTTAAAACATCCCCAAATTCAATCTTAAATCTATCTAAATAATCAAATTTAGGAAGCAAAAGAGTCAAAGTTCTAAAAGGAGCAATTAAAACAGAACTACCATACTTTTTAAACTCTTGCAAAGCAATAAAAGCATTAATTATATCATCTTGATAACTCCTAGTATCATCCCCTACACTAAGCCTAATATCAGGCAAAACAAAAGCTTTCTTATCTAAGTAATCATATACAACCCTAGCTTTAAGCGCCTCTTTATCATCACTTACAACCAATATTTTACTATCTGGCTTACTCTTTAAATACTCATACAACTTTGCTTGAATCAAAATAATATACTCCAAATTTATAAATCTAAGAATTATAACCATAGCTTTATGAGGTTTATCTTAATTGTTGGCTTATGGTTTTTGGCTTATGGTTTTTGGTTTTTGTTAGCTTGGCTCTTTTAGAGTAGATAAGCCTTTAGGCTTACCAAAAAGAAGTTATCTTTTAAGTTAGCATTTTAATAAGGTGTCATTTTCATATTTTTAAGATTCAAAAATTTACCTGTGCTATTTTTATCTGGTTTATACATAGGATAATCCTTAAATCTTGTCTCGTAAGAGTAAAAGTTAGGCTTACACTCTTTATAATTAAAATCCATATTTGCAATCCATGCAAGATTTTTATCCTTTTGGGATTGAACTAAAAAATATAAACCGT
>JALSPE010000137.1 GCA_026986085.1 Campylobacteraceae bacterium
CATCTGCGAAGGCACTTCATTACCTAGCTCTTTAATATGCTCAACATAGTTTCGCCCAATGCAAACTACTTTTGATGGGAAAACTTCTTTGTTTTCAAAAATAATAGTGTTCAAATTCTCTCCTTAAAGTCAGTTATAAAATTTTACTACAAAAAAACGATTATAATTATCTTTTACTGAGATTATATTGTAAATTTCTGTTTATATATTGTAAAAAATTGACTATTTGAATTTTTTTGGTGGGAGTGCAAATATTTTTTTAAAGTTTTTGTTAAAATGGCTTTGGTCAAAGAATCCAAAATCTATTGCAAGGTGTGAGATATTTGCCTCTTTTATCTTTTCTTTTGCCAAGTTTGTTTTTAAGATTATAATAAACTGTTTTGGGGTTATAGAGTATGCTTTTTTGAACTCTCTAATAATATATGATTTATCATAACCTAAATCTTTTGCTATTGACGATAAATTCAACTCATTTGTAATATTTTTCAAAATATATTCTCTCGTTAGTTTGGCAACACCTGTAATCTCTTCTTTTTCATTTTTATTTTGCTTTGAAAGCTCTTTTAACACATCTTTTAAGCTCTCTAAATTTGCATTTATATTACTTATTTTAGTTATAAGGTTGTATAGTTTTTGACTTTGAATAATATTGCTATCTATATAAAAATCTTTACTAATATTTGTGCTTAACCATTGCGACTTAATACACATTGTATAGTAATCTTTTGCATCAATATTTGTAGTCTTATGTATTTCATATTGGTTAAAGACTATAATCTCTTTTGCTTTAACAATTTTAGTCTCATTTACAAAATCTACTTTGATTTTACCACTTTTTATAGCACCAAGATATAGGTGATTGTGAAAGTGGGCTTTGTAGTCGCTAAATATATTTTTTTGATACTTTATTTCGCCAAATACTCTGTTACCTTCTTTAATTAAAACCATTAATACTCTTTTAAGAAACTTTGTGTAATATTACCACAAAAAAGGATAATTTATGCCACTATTAGATAGTTTTATGGTTGATCATACAAAAATGCCAGCACCTGCTGTAAGAGTTGCAAAGACAATGAAAAGCCCTAGTGGGGATACTATTACTGTTTTTGATTTGAGGTTTTGTGTGCCAAATAAAGAGATATTAAGCGAAAGAGGTATTCACACATTAGAGCATCTATTTGCAGGGTTTATGAGAGAGCATTTAAATAGCGATAGTGTTGAGATTATTGATATATCGCCAATGGGGTGTAGAACAGGGTTTTATATGAGCCTTTTGGGTGAGCCAACAGGGGAAGAGGTTGCAAAGGCTTGGGAAGAGTCGATGAAGGATGTATTGAATGTAAAGAGCCAAAGTGATATTCCAGAGCTTAATATCTATCAGTGTGGAACATTCAAGATGCACTCTCTTGATGAAGCAAAAGAGATTGCTAAAAATGTGTTAGATAGAGGCATTGGGATGATGGATAATGAAGAGTTGAAGCTTGACTTGGAGAAAATAAAAGAAATTTGATATAATAAAATATTCAATAAAAAGATTATTAGGGAGCCAAATTGACAAAAGATGAGATAATAGCTTTTTTAAAAGAGAAAAAAGAGTTTTTAAAAAATGAATTTTTTGTTGATAAAATAGGACTATTTGGCTCTTACGCAAGAGATGATGCAACTGCCCAAAGTGACATAGACTTTATTATTATAAGCTCTAAAAAAGACTTTTATAATAGATACAGATTAAAAGAGTTTTTAAAAGAACACTTAAAAAGAGATATAGATATAGGATATTTAGACTCATTAAGAAGCTATATAAAAAGAGAGATTGAAAAAGAGATTATTTATGTCTAAAAGAGTTTTAGAGTTTTATATTATCGATATTTTAATAGCTATTGATAAGATTAAAAGATATAGCAAAGATTTTAGTAATGCAGATGAATTTTACTATGATGAAAAGAGTTTTGATGCAACTATGAGAGAGTTGCAAATTATTGGTGAGGCTACAAAACATTTAATAAACTCTAATATGCTTGATAGTAGCTTTAGAGTTGTAGTTGAATTTAGAAATATAATTGTTCATGAATACTTTGGTATAGATAAAGATGAGATATGGCAAATAATTAGAACTCATCTGCTTAAGTTTGAAGATGAAATTATGAGAATTTTTAAAAGCTCTGATAAAGAGGTGCTATTAGATATATTAAAAGAGAATAAAAGTGATTTTAGAGGTAGAACTTTAGAATATATTACAAAATTAGAAAAGGAACTAAAGTGTATATAGCAATTCCAGTTGATAATCAAAATTTACAAAAGGCAAAGATTGCCAAGATATTAGAGGCAAAGGGTTGGGCTGTTATAGATTTTGATGAAGGGGTGGCAAAGAGTATTCAATTTAGCGATAGTTATCACCCAGAAGGTGTAGATTGGATAGATTTTATTGTTGTAGAGAATAGATATGAGAATATTATCGATTTTTTAAATGAAGGCATTATGGTTCTTGCAAGACGAGAAGGGCAAGATGCAATTGAAGATATTATAGAAGCTTTTAAGTTTAAAGAGTTGGATGAAGCAGGATTTTAAGAGCCTCTATAACCCAAGTTTAAGAGAGCAAAAAGAGCAAATTATTACAAAAGATGGCACTAAGACTCTATATTCAAAAGAGTTTGATGAGTGCTATCACTCTACTAATGATGGGGCTTTAAATGAGAGTTTGAATAAGCATATTATACCTGCAAGTAATTTAAGTTTGCACAAAAATAGCCTTACTATTTTAGATATATGTTATGGGCTTGGGTTTAATACACTTACTACTATCTATTACTACCAAAAGCATCGCCCAAATACCAAGCTTCATATAATTTCACCAGAGCTTGATGAGGGGTTGGTAAAATCTTTAAAAGAGTTTGAATATCCAAAAGAGTTTGAGGGGTTAAAAGAGATTATTCAATCAGTTAGTAGCGATTTATTTTATGAAGATAGCAGTATAAGAATAGAGGTATTAATTGGTGATGCAAGAGAGATGGTTAAAAGTATAGATAAAGAGATAGATATTATATACCAAGATGCTTTTAGCCCTAAGAAGAATCCAGCATTATGGACAAGAGAGTGGTTTTTAGATTTAAAGAGTATATCTAGCAAAGATTTGATTTTAACTACATACTCTAGTGCTACTCCTGTAAGATTGGCTATGTATGAGAGTGGATTTAATATATATACTCCACCAAAAGCAGATGTTCGAAGTGGAACTATTGCATCTTTAATTGAGTTGGATTTAGAGCCAATTGATATGGAGCTTAAAAAGATTAGAAATCCAAATGCTAAAGCTTTAGTAGATTGTGATCTCTTTTATAACTTTTAAGTATATATTTAACAGAGTTTATGTAGCTTTTTAGATTTAATTTTTTATTTTTATATGCAATATCAAAAGCAGTTCCGTGATCAACACTTACTCTTAATATTGGCAAATTAAGAGATACATTTATACTCTCATCAAAATATAGAGCCTTTAGTGGTGCTAAGCCTTGGTCGTGGTAGATTGCTATAAAGTATTTAAAACTCTCTCTAAAATTTGGTGTAAATGCAATGTCTGGAACTATTGGTCCAATAAATTGCTCGAACCCAATTTTTTTATTTGCTTTTTTTATCGCTTTTGTAATATGTTTTTCTTCGTCTCCTAAAACGCCGTTATCTCCAGCGTGGGGGTTGAGCCCTAGCACTGCTACTTGTTTTAACTCTTTTATATTTGCATTAAAATCTAGTAAAAACTTTTCAAACTCTTTTGTATTAACTTTACCTGCTACATCTTTTAGTGGTATATGCTCTGTATATAAAGCTACAAACATCTTAGGGCATCCTAGCATCATTATTGCATCTTGTTTAAATATATCTCTTAAAGCATCAGTGTGACCTTTATATTTTATACCTGCTTTGCTCCAAGCCTCTTTATTAATTGGTAGAGTCAATATTGCATCAACTTTTTTTGTTGCAGCTAAATTAATAGCTTCGATAAAAGAGCGGAAGCTGTAAAAACCACTTCTTTTGCTAACTTCTCCTGGTTTTATTTTAAAATCTTTTGCATTTGGCTCAACTATTTTAAAGTCATTTGGAATATCTATACCTAATTTATCGGAAGCTTGTCTTAGCATCTCGTTGCTAATAACATAAATGGGCTCTACTACTTTTTTAATTTTATTATGAGCCCTTAAAGCTATCTCTATACCAATACCGTTTAAATCGCCTATACTTACTGCTACTTTTTTCAAATTAATCCTTTATGCTATTTTTAGTAATGCTAAATATGATGATTTAAATAGCATTAATGCAAAACCAAAGAAGACGATAGAGGCAATTTTATTAATTACTATTAGTGTTGCATCATTTATATTGAACTTAGAAGCAATAAATGCAGCCAATAAAAAACCTGTTGCTATTGCACTAAATAGTGCTATTATACTAAATATTATATTTTTTGTTAAAAATGGTGTTATGACAGCAGAGAAAAATATTATTGCTTTTGGGTTTGTTATATTCATCAAAAAGCCTTCTTTAAGAATTTGCACTTTACTAATATTTTGACAACTTTTCTCTAAATGAGGCTTTTGTTTAAATATTAAAAAAGATATTCTTAGTAGATACAAGCCACCTAAAATTCCTATAATTAATTGAAAATATAGATTATTTCCAATAGCACTAAAACCTAGAGCTACAAGTGAGAGATAAATTACATTTCCAAGCAAAACCCCAAAAATAGCAAAAATAGCTATCCCAAAACCTCGACAAATTGTTTGTGTTAAAATATAAAAAATATCTGGCCCAGGAGTAATTGCGGCGACAAATCCTACAATAAAGAGTGTTAAGTAATCCATTAATCTATTAACTCTCTCATATCAATAATTGCTTTCTCTAAGCCTGTAAAGATGCTTCTTGCAATTATAGATTGTCCAATATTAAGCTCTTCTATTGTCTCTATTTTTGCAATATCTTTAACATTTTGATAGTTTAGCCCATGTCCAGCTGCAACTTTTAACTTTAACTCTTTTGCTAAGTCTGACATACTTATAAGGTTTTTTAACTCTTTATCTAACATTTGTTTTAAACTCTTTCTGTCTAGCTCTAACTCTTTTATAGAGTGATTACTATGAGCTAAATTGCTATAAAGCATTGAATATAGATTAGAGTATTTACCAGTATGCAACTCTATCCAATCTACATTAAAAAAGCACTTTGCAGTATCTACATCTTTTTGAGTTGGTTCAATAAATAAGCTTACTTCTATTTCATTTTGTTTTAATTTTTCTACAGCTTCAACTAACTTTTTATTAGTAGTATCCAAAAGTAAACCACCCTCTGTTGTTACCTCTTCTCTCTTTTCTGGCACTAAAGTTGCACGATGGGGTTTTAAAGAGCATACAATATCTATAATTTTTGGGTCAATTGCACACTCTAAATTAACTGGTAATACAGAGTGGTTAATTATATCTTGCACATCTTTATCTTGAATATGCCTTCTATCTTCTCTTAAATGAATTGTAATTTGTTCGGCTCCTGCTTTTTCGCAAATACTAAGAGCATATATTAAATTTGGGTTATTAACCCCTCTTGCTTCTCTTAAAACTGCAATATGGTCTATATTTACACCAAGTTTCATATTAAACCTTTACTATATTTATGGTAAAATTATACCAATATTTTTTAGAAGGTAATGACAAATGAGCAAAAAAGTGATAAAAAAAGTTGTTTTAGCATATTCTGGAGGACTTGATACAAGTGTGATTTTAAAGTGGTTACAAGAAGAGTATGGTGCAGAGGTTGTAACTTTTACGGCAGATCTTGGACAGGGCGAAGAGGTGGAACCAGCAAGGCAGAAAGCTATAAAACATGGAATAAAGCCAGAGAATGTATTTATTTTGGATATTCAAGAGGAGTTTGTAAAAGATTATGTATTTCCAATGTTTAGAGCAAATGCAATTTATGAAGGGGAGTATCTGTTAGGAACATCAATTGCAAGACCTTTGATTGCTAAAAAACAGATTGAGATTGCAAAAAAAGTTGGAGCTGACGCTGTAGCTCATGGGGCAACAGGTAAGGGTAACGACCAAGTCCGTTTTGAGATAGGATATCTGAGTTTAAATCCTGAAATTGCAGTAATTGCTCCATGGCGTGAGTGGGATTTAAATAGTCGTGAGAAGTTACTTGCATATGCAAAAGAGCATGGAATAGATATTGATGCTAAGCATATGGATAAAGATGGAAATCCAAAGATTAGCCCTTACTCTATGGATGCTAATTTACTACATATCTCTTATGAAGGTTTGCATCTTGAGAATCCTATGAATGAGCCTGAAGAGTCTATGTGGCTTTGGACAAACTCTCCAGAGGAGGCACCTGATAAGGCAGAGTATATTACTATTGGTTATGAAAATGGTGACCCAGTTAGTATTAATGGTGAAAAGCTAAGCCCAGCTACTCTTTTAAAGACTCTTAATGAGTATGGAAACAAGCACGGTATTGGTAGAATTGATATTGTAGAGAATCGTTATGTTGGGATGAAAGCAAGAGGTTGCTATGAGACTCCTGGTGGAACAATTATGCTTAAAGCTCACAGAGCAATAGAGTCTATAACTCTTGATAGAGAAGAGGCTCACTTAAAAGATGAGTTGATGCCAAGATATGCAAAACTTATCTATAATGGTTATTGGTTTTCTCCAGAGCGCGAGATGTTACAAGCTGCGATAGATAAAACTCAAGAAAATGTAAATGGTGAGGTTAAGTTAAAATTATATAAAGGTAATGTAACCGTAGTTGGCAGAGACTCTAAAAACTCTCTTTACTCTCCTGCTCACTCAACATTTGAAGAGGATGAAGTTTATAACCAAAAAGATGCAGAGGGCTTTATTAAGCTAAATGCTTTAAGATTTATTATCGAGGGAGAGAAGCAACCAAATCGTGCCGCTAAATATATAGATAATAGTGCTGATAGTAGTTTAAGCAGTAGTGAGAGCTCTAGCAATTCTGGTAAAAAAGAGAAAAGTTTTAAAGAGAAATTGATTGACTTTTTGGGTATTCAGTAGATGGAGTATGCTCTATCTTACCATATATATTTAGTAGAGGCATTGCTGGGTGTAGTTGTGTTAAATATGGTTTTAGCCTATAGCTTTAGAAGTAACCCTTTTAAATTTATAAAATATAGCAGAATTGGATTTTTTGCCTTTTGGGGCTTTTGGGCAATGACTGTTTTTAGTGGCTTAATTGTATTTATGTTTACGCATCAAAATTTGGTAGCATCTATTTATGTTATGATAATAGCATCAATAATTTTGCCTGTTATGGATGGTAGAAGAGCTTTAAAGTTAAGAGATGCTTGGGTAGAGAAAGATGTAGGATATAAGATATCTCTTCGTTGTTTAAGTGCTGAGGCTGTAGTAATAGTAGCTGTAACACTATTTGCAATTTTTTATAAGTAGAATGAAATTTTTATATAATAAAGAGGCATCAAAAGATATCATAACAATAGATGGTGATAGCTATAAATATCTATTTAAGGTTCGCCGTATAAAGGTTGGTTCTTTGGTTGAACTTAGAAATATGCAAGATGATATGCTATATATTTATAAAGTTGTATCAGTTAATAGAAAGAGTGCAACACTAAAGATTGTGACCAAAGAGCTGTCTATAGTTGAGAGTAAGAGAAGTTTAACTATAGGGTGGTGTATTATCGACCCAAAAGTAGTAGAGAAATATATAGCATCTTTAAACGAGATGGGTGTAGAGAGAGTTGTTTTTATTAAGTGTGCTTATTCTCAAGCAAATTTTAAAATTAATAAAGATAGATTAGAGAAGATATTAATTAACTCATCTCAACAGTGTGGCAGAAGTTCATTTATGATGATAGATTTTGCAAACTCTATTAACGATTTTTTAAGAGAGAATCCCAACTCTTATCTTTTGGATTTTTCTAAAAGGTATATTGATGAGAGTGCTGATAGTATTGAATCTATTATTGTTGGTTGTGAAGGTGGTATTAGCAAAGATGAAAGAGCACTGTTTAAAGATGAAACGATAGTAGGATTTAATACACCACTTATTTTAAGAAGTGAGAGCGCTGCTATAGGTGTTGCTGCTAAGATTTTGATTTAA
>JALSPE010000138.1 GCA_026986085.1 Campylobacteraceae bacterium
AAAGCGATGCAAACTTCTGCTCTTATATTGTAGGTAAAAAGACAAAAGATTTAGGAGTAGCATACGAAGATGCTAATGGCAAAAGATACTGGAGTGTAGTTTTAGGTGATGAGAAGTAGTCTTACTATTTCTTCACCAATTTAAGTTAAAATTTTACAATAAATCAAGTTCCCCTTAAAAAACTAATTTTAAACAATATCAACGGACACGCGAATTTATTCGCGTCTATTTGGGCTAAAAGTTTATTTAGGCTTACCGCCTCGAATAAATTCGAGGGTCCAATTATTGCTCTTTTTTAATCCGTCTTGTTGTTTGTAGCGTTTTTATAGAGTTTAAAAATTTTGTCTAATTATTGCTCTTATTTAATCTATCACTCCAGAAAACTCTATTGAGCTAAAGCTATTTAGGCTACCTTTGAACCAGTATGGTGTTTTAGCTTCGAGGGCTTTGTATAGCTTTAGCCAATGGCTATTTAATTCAAATAGCACGGCGTATGGTAAAATAATATCTAGGTAACTGCTGTTTTCATTTAACATAAAGTCTATTTTTTCTACATCTACACGAGATATAAATTCCCTTAAGCCAAGCAGTTCTCTTTTTGCTTCTATACCTTTTTTTGTTAGTGTATTTATTCTTTTTGTTATAACTCTTATAGGAAAATATATTATAAGCATAATTACTATAGGTGCTAAAGTTAAAATTATAGAATTACTATAAAAATATATAAAAAAAATTGAGATTAATGTAAAAGTAAATAGAGTTTTTTTAGGAAGAGTAACTTCATATTTAAGATAGAGATATAATCTATATGTTGCATATATAGCAGTGGCTACTGGAATAAATGTGTATGTATTAAATGGTATTATTTTTTGAAATATTAGATAAAATATATAGAGTGTAAAAGTTGATGCCAAGATTGCAGCTACTGATAGTATAAATTTTTTTCTACTTCTGCTTACAGACTCCCTGTAATACCCCTTTTCAACCAATAAATTATAAGTTTTTCTCTTTATATCATCAAAGTGGTAACTTCTGATTCTAATAGCTGTAGTTGGCACAAGGGTAGAATTTTTAAATATTGAATACATTATCATAAGTTGAGCACTATTTAAATCTCTTCTTCTATTTTCAGCTCTTTTGATAAGAGTGCCCCTTTCATCCTCTATAATCTCAATAAAGCCTAAATTTGCAAGTTCTAAAATAGCAGGTATTAACTCTTTAAACTCAACAAAGTTATCTTTTAACAAACCAGCTTCTATTGCACTTAAATCCTTTAGGGGTCTATATCTAGGAGATATAGCTTTAATTTTTAGTAGTATATTAAATTTACTATCTAAAAAGAGGGTAACTGTTGCTATTACTGCTATAGTAGCTATTAAAATATTTTCCATTTATTAATTTTGGTGGGCGAGTAGATAGAGTATAATCTACCAGCTATCTCCACCTCCACCTCCAAATCCACCTCCACTAAAGTCGCCAAAGCCTCCAAAGTCTCCACTATCAATTGATGCAAAATCTGATATACCATCACTAAAACTAGAGCTACCATTTAATGATGGGCTAAAATCTATATACTCAAAGCTATCCCAACTACCACTATACCAATCTGGCATAGGAGCATCTAACTCTTGATAGAGCTCCAGCCAATGCTTATTTAAGCCAAATAAAACAGCATATGGAAGCATCTTATCAAGATACTTTTTATCCTCTTTTAAAAAGTATTTAATCTTATCTTTATCAGCTTTATCTATAAACTCTTTTAAGCCCAATAGATGCCTTTTTGCCAAAGCTCCTTTAAAGGTAAGGGTATTCATTTTTCTATATATCAAATAACTTCCAGTTGCTATTATTAAAATCATTAAAATTAAAGATATTGCTAAATCTTTGGAGCCAATTACAGAAATTAAAAATATAGAACTAAATAGAATCCAAACTGACGAAAATACAATTGCCCCAAACTCTCTACTCTTTATAGCTCCAATTAAGTTAAATACTCCAAATGATAAAAACCCTATTGATACAATAAGAGGAATAGCCTTCTCAAAAACGGTATCGCTAAATGCATAATAGGCAAATACTCCAATAGAGATAGCTCCTACTCCAAATGCAGCAAAAATTAGGCTACTTCTTGCACTTTTAATTGATGAGCCAAAGTATCCTTTTTCTATCATCACTTCGTGCAACTCCTCTCTTATTGTTTCAAACATCGATTTATCTATCTTTAGAGAGTCTGCAGGCATAACTTCACTAAAGCCAAAAATAGCCTCCATTAAATACTCTTGTTCTCTGCTTAAAGAGTTATCTGCCTCTTTAGTTTTGGTTAAGAAGAGCCCATCTTCATCCTCTTCTATCTTTAAATAACCTAAATTTGCCAACTCTAAAATAGCTGGTTTAATCTCTTCAAAATCAACAAAATTATCCTTTAAGAGCCCAGCTTCCATTACGGTTAAATCTTTTGGTGCTCTATATTTTGGAGCAATAGAGCCAATATCTCCAAATATATTAAACTTTTTGGCAAAAAAATAAAATAGAGCAAAAACAGGTGTTAAAAATAGGTAATATATAGGATTTTCCCAATACTTATCGCTTGGTTTTTTACCCAGTGCCATAAGTGATGGATCAAAATTTATAGATACTGTAAGCCCCTCTTTTGGAGCTAAATTGGTGGTTTTTAACTCTAATCTATCGCCTAGATTTTTTACTTCTACTCTCTCTTTAGAGCCAAATCTTCCTCTGAATGCTTTAGCTTCAATTTTGCCCTGTAATTTTTTTGGTAAAAAAATTGTAGCTGTTGCTACTTTAATTGGTTTTTTAAAGCCTGTTCCTATTAAGTCGGCTATTATATAGTGTTTTTCATCCTTTTGCCTAACTACCTCACCCAATAGGTTGTAGTCTATTTGATAATTTACCTTACCACTTACAAATCTATTGCCACTTCCTACTCTAATTCTCCAAAACTTACCTTTATCCATTAATTTATACTCTGCTGGTGAGCCATCTTGATAGATTTTTAAATTTTTTATTCTCATGCCATTTTTTGGAATATCTCTATATATTCCATGCCGAGAATTACTACCAAAATCCCAAACTATAGACTCTTTAACATTAGCAGTTGAGCTATCTCTAATAGCAAGTTTAGTATCAAAACTTGCTATAACTTCAGCATAGATAGATAGCGTAAATATAAGTAGTAAAAGGATTTTTCTCATAGGTCTATTTTTGGCATACTATATACATCTTTTGCAATAGACTCATCTACCTCAAAATACTCATATGGCGTAAAGTTGAATTGTCTTGCAATAAATAGCTCTGGAAAAGAGTCTATCTTTGCATTGAAATCTCTAACTGTCGCATTGTAGTATCTTCTTGAACTCTCGATATCCTCTTCAAGAGCTTGTAATTGATTTTGTAAATTTATAAAGTTCTCATTTGCTTTAAGCTCTGGATAAGCTTCACTCAATCCAAAAATCCCACTAACTGCACTCTTATACATAGCTTCAGCTTCACTAGCTTCTCCAGCATTATGTGCATTTAGGGCCATATTTCTAGCCTTAATTACTTTCTCTAAAGTTTCACTCTCATGCTTTGTATAACCCTTTATTGTATCTACAAGAGCCGGTATAAGGTTGTATCTCTTTTTTAATTGAACCTCGATATCACTCCAAGAAGAGAGTATCCTCTGTTTCATACCAACTAAGTTATTATATGCCATAACCATATATATTGCGCCACCTATTAAAATTAATAGTATAATAGTAGAAAAGTTCATTTGTATCCTTTTAAAGTAAAATTGGCTACAATTTATTATAGCCTTTGGATAATTATAGCTAAAAAAATAAAGAAAAAGGAGAAATATAACATATTATGAGTGAAAAATTGATAGAAATTATATTTTTGATAGTTGCATTAGGTGCAATAGCTATTACCATTTTTAGGTTGTATATGGAAAATGCAAGATTAAAAAGCCGTCTGATTAAATTTATAAACAGTGATAATGAGCATAAAGAGAGATTAAGAGAGTTAATATCTAAGAGTGAACTTTTAGAGCGAGAATCCTTAGAGCTTAATAGATTAAAAGAGATAGAAAGCAGTTACAATCAGTTATTGGGAAAATATAGTAAAATAGAAGAGGAGCTAGAGTTATCAAGAGCCAAATTATCTATGTATGGGGATAAATTACAAGAGTATCAAGCCTTGCAAGAGAGAACAAAGAGCCTAAATGATGCACTCAAAGAGAAAGAGAAGCTAATTGATACACTAAAAGAGCAAATGGTAAATGAGTTTAAAAATCTATCTAATGAGTTACTTGAAAAAAATAGCGAAACTATGCAAAAAAGCAGTAAAGAGCAACTCTCTCAAATATTAGAGCCATTTGATAGAGAGCTTAAAGGCTTTAAGGAGACAATATCTAACATAAATAGCCAACAAAATAGCTCTATAAGTATGTTAAGAGGTGAGCTAACACAACTTAAAACTTTAAATAATAACTTATCTAAAGATGCAAAAGAGTTAGCATCTGCATTAAAAGGAGATAATAAACTACAAGGAAATTGGGGAGAGTTGGTTTTAGATAGAGCATTAGAAGCTAGTGGCTTAAAAAAAGGAAGTGAATATAAAAGAGAAGTTGAACTTCTTGATGGTGATAAAAAATATAGAGCCGATGTAATTATCTATTTACCAGAGGGAAAACATTTGATTATAGACTCTAAAGTATCACTAAATAGCTATATTGGCGCATTAAAATCTACTGATGAGCAGGTGCAAAAATTGGCAAAAACAAAACTTCTGCTTAGTATAAAAAGACATATAGATACACTTGGCTCTAAAAAATATCATATGTTAGATGATATTTTAACTCCAGAATTTACACTAATGTTTATACCAATAGAGAGAGCCTTTAGTATGGCACTAGAGCAAGATTCGGCACTTTTGGAGTATGCACTTCAAAGAGGGGTAAGTATTGTTACACCAACAACACTATTTGCTACACTAAAGAGTATAGCAACAATTTGGAAACTATCTAACCACGATAAAAATATGCAACTCTTGGCAAAAGAGGCAGGTAGCTTACACTATAAATTTGCACTATTTTTAGAAGAGTTTAATAAGATAGAACACAGAATATCCCAAGCCCAAAAATCACTAGATAGTGCAAAAATAAAATTAAGTAGTGGACAAGGGAGCCTATATAGTAAAATACAAAAAGTTGGTGAGTTAAGTGGCAGAGCAAAAAAAGAGTTACCTAAAATATTAACTCAAGAGATACAGTAGAGACTACATATAGACACAGACACGCGAATTCATTCTCGTTTAGGGTGTCTATTTTCACTTATCGCCCCAAATAATTTATAGTATCCTATTATATTAAATATATGTCATTTTTATATATTTTTTTATTTAATTAAATATATTTGATATAATGGGATAAAAAATAGAGGCATTATATGGAGAGTTTTTTATCAATAAATACTATCTGGTGGCAGTGGGTAATAGTTGCGATAATATTTTTAGTTATAGAGATGTTTACAATAACAATGAATGCATTAGCAGTTGCAATAGCAGCATTGAGCGTTGGTGTCTTAATCTACTTTAAAGAGCTAGCATTTAACTATCAACTAGCTATATTTTTTATAATATTTATTATTGCTTTAACTCTTAAAGCCCTGTTACCAAAATCTATAAAAGAGATAAAAGAGCCATCTGTTGAAGCTGGATTAATTGGTGTAGCATCAAAAGATATAAAGCCACTTTTGGTAGGTAAAGTAGAGCTTAAAGCCCCTGTAAATGGTATTAAAACTTGGAATGCAGTATCATCTTTTGATATAAAAAAGGGTAAAAAGGTTAGGGTAATAAAGATAAAAGGAGAGCTCTTAGAGGTAGAGCCAATACTCTAAAAGTGTGGCTAGAGTAGTGTGTAAATAGAAATTCTAAAGGGTTATAGTGAAAAATTTATACTTAAAACTAATAATTGCAACTTTTCTGCTATCTATCTCACTCTTTGCTGGTAGTGTAGAGAATAATAAAACTATTATCAAATCTAGCAGTAGTGATATGTGTAAAAAGTTGTATCGAAATAAGTTAAAAGATATAGAAAAAAATGGCTGGGGCAACAGAAGCAAGACAGAAAATAGTTGTATATTAAAGATAGAAAAAGAGGATATACCCAATATTTTAAATGCAATAGATAAAATAAAAACTCTTAAAAGTAGCAAAGAGTTTTATAAAAAGATACCAAGAGAAGCTATTCGTAAACTCTTTTTGTATATAAAGTATTTAGAAGCTAATGACAGAGAAGATGAGGCGCTTCCTATATATCTATCACTTATTAAATTGGCTAATATTAAAAACCCAGATGTTGTGCTTATTGCCATTAAACTTAATATAGACAATAGGCTAATAGAGTCACTTAACGAAGCTTTTAAAAGGGGCTTATACTCTAAAGATAATAAGCTTTTACTATATAGAGAGTTATCCAAAAGCTTAATAGTAGATAACTCTTTAATATTGGTAGCATTTGATAATGAGAGAGATGAAGTTGTTAAGTTAGCTGCAAAAGGCTTTAAAGATAGTTTAAAAAGTAACAAAAAAGAGAGTAGAGAAGTTTTAGATATTTATAACAGTTATATAAAAGATTTTGCATATAAACAGTATCAAAAGATAAAGATTGCATTTATAAAAAATGACTTCAAAGAGCTAGAGAAAGAGGCTAGAAAAGATAGAGATATGCTTGATAGTAAAATCAAAATGGCTAAATTTGGAGCAAAAGTTGCGTTGCTTCAAGTTCCTATAAATATAAAAAGAAAATTTGGCTTAAAGGTAACAAAAAAAGAGTATTATGATCTATTTGATGTAATGTTAAAACCACTGTTGAATACTGTTCTTCCAAGTAATATGCTTAAAGGCTTAAGCAAGAATTATCATAAAGCTATAATAGATAATAAGAAATTTTTATCTAAATTAAAAGAGAGTATTGATGAGCCAAAGAAGTAGTTTATATAGAACACTTGAGATAATTGAGAGGTTAAATAGCTCTCAATTATTGTGTATAGATATTTTAGCACAAGAGTATGGCGTAAGCGAAAGGACAATACGGAGAGATTTTGAGTTGATACGCAATATATTTGGTGATTTTGTAACAAAAGATAAAGATTGCTACAGAGCCTATGATACTATGGTGCTAGATAGAGTTTTAAGTGCTACAGATTTAATGACACTAGCAAATATTGTAAATCTATTTGATATTACAAAAAATCAGAGTCAAATTAGCGACAAAACAAAAGAGTTGGTTAAGCGCTCAATGAGTGTTTACGACTTTAAATCTCGTCCATTTGAAGTGATTGAAAATTACGATATTGTAAAAATTTTAGAACACGCAATAAAATTTAATAAAGAGATAGAGCTAGAGTATAAAACAGAGAGGGTATTAACCAAAATAAAACTAGAGCCATATAAAATACTCTTTTTAAATGAGAATTTCTATATAATAGGAGTTATCTCTAGTAAAAGAAAAGTTGAATTTAGAAGAATTGGGATGATAGAGAGTGTAACTTATACAAAAAAGAGTTTTAGAACAGATGCTAAAGTTACCAATTTTATAAAGAAGATACAAACACCTTGGGCAAATTTTGACTCTCGAGAAGTTAGAGTTAGATTAAGGGCTGATGTAAAGATAAGACGATATTTTATGCGTAAAAAGTATCTACCATCTCAAAAGATTGTAAAAACCTATGATAATGGAGATATAGAGGTTCACTATGAGATAACAAACTATAGAGAGATAGAAGATTTAGTAATTAAGTGGTTACCAAATATAGAGATACTAGAGCCTCGTAATTTAAAAAGATTTATAAAACGAACCCTATCTAAAAAGATGCACTCATTAACTCAATTTAGAGTTGATGACAAAATATGACACAATACTCTATTAAAATGATAAAATAGTAAATTTAGGATAAATAATGAACAATAAGATTAATTTAGAATATACCAAGCAACCAGAGTGGGTAGAGGAATTTGATTTTGAAAGACACTTTGAAGATTATAAAAAGTGCAACGACTACTATCATTGGAGAGTCTCAAGATACTATAACTATATAGATAGTAA
>JALSPE010000139.1 GCA_026986085.1 Campylobacteraceae bacterium
GGCAAAAGGGAGTTGAAGATATTAGAGATATATTATCACAAATTCCAATAGATGTTAAAAATCCTGTAATGAGCTCTACTGGTGTTATTGGGTATAGATTGCCAAAAGATAAGATCGTTGATGGGGTTAAAAGATTTGATTTTAATAGTAAAGATTCAAATGCACTTGCAACATCTATTATGACAACAGATAAATTTAAAAAAGAGCTATGCTTTAAAGTAACACTTAAAGATGGCTCTAGCTTTACAATTGCAGCAGTTGCAAAGGGTGCTGGGATGATAAACCCTGCAATGGCAACAATGCTTTGCTTTATAGCAACAGATGCAAAGGTTCCAAAAGAGGATATAAGAGAGCTTTTAAATGGGGCAGTTGATGACTCTTTTAATAAAATTAGTGTAGATGGAGATACATCTACAAATGATACAGCACTTTTAATGGCAAATGGAGAGAGTGGTGTTTATGATAAAGAGGCTTTTAAAGAGGCGTTAAACAGAATAACTTTTGAACTTGCTATGATGATTTTAAAAGATGGAGAGGGTGCTAATAAAGTAGTTGCATTTAAAGTAACAGGGGCAAAAAGTGATAAAGAGGCAATGAAGGCTGCTACTGCACTATCTAACTCTTTGCTTGTAAAGACGGCACTATTTGGAGAAGACCCAAATTGGGGTAGAATTGCCTCTACTATTGGAGCTAGTGGTATAGAGTGCAGTGAAGATACTCTTGAGATATATTATGATGATTTATTAATTTACAGTAAAGAGTATCCAGAGCTCGATAGAGAGCGAGAAGAGAAGGCTTATGGGATAATGAAAAAAGATAGCTTTAAGATAGTTTGTAATATTGGGTTAGGTTGTGGAGAATTTACATCATATGGCTGCGATTTGAGTTATGAATATGTTAAGATAAATGCTGAGTATAGAACATAAATTTTTGCTTTTTATGTTATAATAATATATATAAAAAAAGAAAAGGATTAAAATGCTACACGAGTATAGAGATGAGATAAGTAAACTAAAAGTAGAAAATGCACACTTTGCTAAAATTTTTGAAAAACACAACGAACTTGACCAAAAAGCAAAAGATGCAGATGAAGGTAGATTGCACCTAAGTGATGGTGAGTTAGAGGCTATTAAAAAAGAGAAATTAAAATTAAAAGATGAAGCTCTAAAATTAATATTAGAGTATAAAAAGGCCAACTAAGCCTATATTAAAACAAGCCCTCACTTGGGGGTTTTAGCTTATATTTTGAAATTACACTATAGCTTATTTTTATAATCTTGCTTGAGTTTTGTTTTAAACGATTAGAGTATTTTCTTAGTTTTTATAATTTTGAAGAGTATATAATGATGTTAATTTTTTAGATAACAATTGGTAACTATACATAGATATATTAATACTTTTATAACTTTAGCTCAGCTTCTTATGCTAGAATATTATATTTAGGAGCTCAAGGCGTTAAATTTATAAAAGCATATAAAAGCCAAACTTATTGACCTCAAGCTAAAAATATGCATACAGACAAATTAAGAGGGTTTCTATGCTTCATTTTAGTGTGATACACAAAAGGATGGAGTTTAAAGAGGTGCGAAGTAAAAAACTCTTATTGCTTATAAAGCTAAGTGGCATAGAAGATATAAATTTACTATTACAAAATGATATCTATAAACTTTTTATGATAAAATATATCCAAATACTAAGGAGGTCAATCAAAGCATGGCAAATAAGAAAGATAAGCTTGTTGAATCTCAAATCTTAGAAAACAACTTTTATAAAAATATCAAAAATATACTCCAAAATGCGAGAAGTAATGCCTATCGTCAAATAAACTTTATAAT
>JALSPE010000140.1 GCA_026986085.1 Campylobacteraceae bacterium
TACTATATAGTGCTATCTACTTTCTAAAAATTGGATTTTTATGAATAAAATCTTTTATTCCACCAAATGTTGCACCAACTTTTAACTTAACTCCATAGGTAGTGTGCCAATTATCTTCTTTTCTTTTATCTACAAATGGAGTAATTTCATAAAATGCCCAATCTTTATCTCTAAATTTATTATGATACTTTACATAAACTTCAAAATCGTTTTTTCTTAAATGTTTAAAGTGTTTTAATTTAGCATTAGCGATAAACCCTACTCTATAAAATTTATATTTATTTATAGATCTATGCCAAATAAATTCTGAAGTTAAAATCTGCTCTTTCTCTCTATTTGAGTAATCTAGGTTACCTAACCAACCCAATAAAATATGGTCGCTATAGTTATATAGATATTGTGTAGATAGGTTATCTTTAATTTCACCTGCAAAGTAGTATCTAATTCTGTTTTTAATATTAAACTCTTTTTTGCTGTTACTAATAATATTATATCCAGATACAATACCAATATATGGGTCTATAATATTTTTACCCAACCTTAAACCACCAGTTAGGTATATAGATGCTTTTTTACCCCTCCATTGGCTCAGACTTAGAGCTAAATTATATTTATTGTCTGAATTTTCATCGCTTTTAGATAGTTGCGACTCTCTGTTGTTTCCAACTAGACTTTTATTGTTAAGAACTTTCTCTAAAGTAATTTTAGCTTTATCTTGAAATCTAGGCAAATTTAGAGATAGAGAAAAGTCAAAATCATTAGAAAATTTACCTAAGTTGTTGGCTCCTAACTCATAAGATAGTGTAACTTTTGTATTACTTAAACTTTTGCTATCTTGGGTTCCAGCTAAAAATCTATCTAGTGCATCGCTCTTATCCATAATCCATTTAGATACTACAATATGATACTTATCAAAGATTGAAATATCTTCAGAAAAGAGTAAAATTGGTATTGTTAATAGTATTATTTTTTTCATTTTGCAATTATACTATAAAATCTTCTCTTGTCCAAGTCTATATAGTGCAAAATCATATTTAATTGGGTCACTACTGTCAAACTCTTTTAATTTATTGGTTAATTCAATTGCAGCTTGAAGGTCATTTGCTTTTCTTGTCAAAAGACCTAACTTTCTTGATACTGCCAAAGTGTGGGTATCTAGGGGCATAATTAAATCTTTTTTATCTATTTTACTCCAAAGCCCCATATCTAAAGAGTTTTTACGAGCCATCCATCGAAAATACATAAAATATCTTTTGTATGTTCCAGCTCCTTTAATCTTTTTACTACTCTTTAAAAAGTAAAAGTTAAAACCGTGAGTATTGCTAGGATGCAAAGCTCTTATTGTATCTATTAAACTCCATAATCCTTCAACTACACTCGCTTCTTTTCTATACCCATTATATACAATATTCTCTATACTATCTAACTCTTTAAGGCGTTTTATAGTTATAAATATATCAATTACATCTTGAGGTTTTTGAAAACGATAGTAGTGATTTTTAAGCTCTTTTGCAATTTGTTCTTCGCTTAATTCTAATATAGAAAAGTCTAAGCTATCTAAAAATTTAACTATCAATTTTGCATTTCCATATGCAAAGAGAGCGCATATTAAAGATACATACTCATCTTTATACCTTTTTGCTACCATAAGGGGGTCTGGTCTCTCATATGATAACTCAAACTCACTATCTCTACTTTTTAACTCTCTCTCGAGAGTATTTTTTATCTCTAACAAATTAAAGTTTACCCTCTATCTTATAAAATCTAGAAACTCCTATTAATGTAAATACTCCCGCTACTGCAAAGTAAACCCATACTGGAATTGGCACAGGATCTCCAGCTGCATATGAGTGCATACCACTTAAATAGTAGTTCACTCCAAAATATGTCATAATAACGCTAAAGTATGCTAAGACTGCTGCTACATTAAATGCATATATAGAGTTTAGTTTTTTAATAAATCTCATATGCACAACTGCTGCATAGACTAAAATTGTTACTGCTGCCCAAGTCTCTTTTGGATCCCAACCCCAATATCTACCCCAAGACTCATTTGCCCAAACTCCACCTAAAAAGTTACCAACAGTTATCATTGCCAAGCCAATAAGTAGAGTTATTTCATTTATAATTGTTAGCTCTTTAATTGCATTTACAATATTACCTTCAGTTTTTCTCTTATTTACTATCATTAAGAGCAGAACAAACATCCCAAGTAGTGCACCAAGTCCTAAGAAACCGTAACTAGCTGTAATTACTGCAACATGCACCATCAGCCAATATGATTTTAAAACTGGAACCAAATTCGTTATTTGTGGATTCAATTCACTTATCCACGCAACAAGCAAGAATATACCTGCTAATATAGAAGTAGCAGCAAATGCCAA
Organism: Campylobacteraceae bacterium; assembly: GCA_026986085.1. Classification (GTDB taxonomy): domain Bacteria; phylum Campylobacterota; class Campylobacteria; order Campylobacterales; family Sulfurovaceae; genus JAADEQ01. The sequence goes on from JALSPE010000140.1 coordinate 2,385, forward strand.
AGGTGAACGCTTAGCAAAAACAAATCCAGCAAGTGCAGTTGCCCAAGCTATATAAAGTATAGATTCATAAGCATTAGACCATGGAGCATGTTCTGCTATATACCAGCGAATTATTAATCCTATAGTGTGTGTTAAAAGAGTTAAAATTAATAACACTCCAGCAAATTTAGTAATTGCTTTTATATTAACCGATGGCTTAACAATAGCTATAAATGCCATAAACAGAAGTGCTAAACCAATAAATATATATGGGAATATTAACCATTTAAATATATCTATTCTATTATATGCAATCTCAATTTCAACCTTTTCAGAGGTAGGGATTATTTTAGAACCATAAAATAGTTGAAATTTAGATATTTTATCTAAATCACTATTTGCACTCTCCCATTTATCAGTTTTTACACCATTTATTGCATCTTGTAAATATTTGCTTATTAATATTCTAACCACCTCTTTCTCTTTGGGAGGAAATGCTTTTAAAGCATCTATTGGGTTATACCACATATTGTTAGGGTCGTTTGGCTTAGGAAATACTTTAAATAAAAAACCCTGCTCAGTCATATACAAAACATTTAATTTTTCATCTATTTTTATAATCTCTTTGTCATATTTACTCTGGTTAGCTGGTCTCTTTGCTCTAGCTTTGCTTAAATCATCTTGCAAAAGATACTTTTCTCGGTTTGCAGAGAAAAAGTCTCCAAACGAAGCATAAGTTGCACTTTTTGGTAGCCCTAGCTTTTTATTAACCAAGGGGTGAGATATCTTAACAATTTTAAGTTTGTTAAATATATCTGGCTCTACTATCATACCTATGAATATTTGATTGTAATTTAAATCTAAAAATCCACTTTTAGATGATATCTTTTTTACAACTTCAAGAGCTAAGGTATCAATTGGCTCCATCCTACCGCTACTCTCTTGAACAATCAATCTTGCAAACTTTTCAGAGTGCTCTTTATTGATGTTTTTTATCTTCGCTAACTCCTCTTTAGTTAAATTAGAACTATCAATAGGTGATGCAATAGATGGTGTTGTGTAAAGAAAAGTAGCTAACAAGGCAACTACTATAGCACTCTTTTGCTCTAATTTTTTTAATTTTTTCAATAACACTTTTATTCGTCCTTTATCTGATAAAAAGCTCCACAAGAAACCAATTACAAGCATTAGATAACCTATATATGTAGGAATTGTTCCTGGGTCATGATTTACACTTAAAATACTACCCTTCTCATCCATATCGTATGAGCTTTGGAAAAATCTATAACCTTTATAGTCTAAAACATGGTTCATATATATATGATAATCAAAACTCTTACTTCCATCAGTTACAGTAACGAAACTAGAGAAAGATGATGGACTCATAGAACCTGGGTATCTATCTAACTCAAATTTATCTAACTTAACACTAAATGGTAACTCTATAACTTTAGAGCCATATTGCATACCGATATCTAACCCATTAACCCTTATATTTTTTATATCACCAACTGTAGATTTTCTACCAAAGAGTTTAACTATTTTGCGGTCATTTCCACTTTTAACCAAAAACTCTACCATTTGAGGATACTGACCACCACTCTTAATTGAAGGGCTAACATAATCTAATTTAACTCCCTCTTTATAATCTTTTAAAACTAAATTTACACTACCTATACTATACATATGTCTTTTTTGCAAACGGTTCTTACCAGCTTTTAGAGTTTGGCTTCTCTTTGTTGTCATAGATAACTCATTTATATCTTTTGGATAATCTATAAAAAACTCGTTGCCACTCTTTTTAATAATATTTATATCACCCTTTTTAGATGAGTTAAAACTTAAAGTTACTCCACCTAAATCGTAAAGCTCACCCTCTTTAAAGTATTTAACTTCTCCTCTTTTGCCCATAGCAGACACCATCATCTCTATATAATTAGAGCCATTTTTATCTTTAACCAATCCAGCTTTTGCAGTTGGCAGATACCTTAAAAGCTTTATATCTACCTCTTTATTGCCAACTTTTATCTTATCTTTTACACTATTAGATGTCATTGATGATAACTCTAGCTTTCTATCAAAAACAAAAGAGTTATTTTTATCTTTAATATGTAAAGCCAATACCATATAGTCACTAACCATTGTTTTTGATTTATCACCCTCTCTCAAATGAAGCACACCCTCATATCCAACATATCTAGTTACAATTGCTCCAAGGGCAATCATAACAAAGCCTAAATGAAGAATAAACTGCCCCCACTTAGCCCTTTTATACATCTTATATTTAACTATATTATAAATCATAATTGATATAAAGTAAAATTGTAAAATTTCAAACCATCTTGCATTATATATTAAAGCTCTTGCTGTTTGCGTTCCATAGTCATTCTCAATAAATGTTGCATACCCAATAGCAGCCGCAAATATAACCATCACAAGCAGTGCCATTTTAATTGAAAATATCTTCTTTATCATATATCATCCTTACTTACTTCTATTTAGTTGCCATTATACTCATAAAACCTACCATCCAAATAAATATAATTAATAGTTATATTGTTTAAGTTTTATTTAAGCTTATCCCAACTTTCAGCCATAGAGACTGAGCATTTTAACTTAACATCTAACTCATAAATATTCTCCATAATATAGCTAAATCTTTTTGCTATATCTTCTATTGTGTTACTATTAATCTCGAATATCAACTCATCATGAATTTGAAGCAATAAATTTGCATCCAAACTCTCTTCTTCTATTATAGTTTTAATCTCGAGCATCGATAATTTTATTAAATCGGCTGCACTACCTTGAAATACAGTATTTACGGCTTCCCTAAGTATTGCAGCTTTTCCCATTGCATTAGCAGCCTCATAATCAAATATTCTGCGTCTTTTAAGAAGTGTCTCTACAAAGCCTTGATGCTTTACTCTATCTTGTATTTGCTCTAAATAGTTTTTAACTGTTGGGAATGCTTTAAAATAGTTCTCTATTATCTCTTTTGCCTCTTTTGTCGAAATACCCAACTCTTGAGATAGTTTTCTGCTACCCATTCCATAAAGAAGCCCAAAATTTATAGATTTTGCAAAGTTTCTCTTCTGTTTTGCTTCTTCTGTGCCAAATAGCCTAATTGCCGTCTCTAAGTGTATATCTTTATCCTCTTTAAATGCCTCTTTTAATGCTTTATCTCCACTAAAATGAGCTAGTAGCCTAAGCTCTATTTGAGAGTAGTCAATAGAGAGTAATTTATACCCCTCTTTTGCCACAAAGGCTCTTCTCACTCTTCTGCCTAATTCGCTTCTAACAGGTATATTTTGCAAGTTTGGCTCTTTTGAGCTAAGTCTTCCTGTTGATGTTCCAGTTTGTAAAAAGCTTGTATAAATTCTGCTATTTTTATCTTTTTTTGCCAATTTTATTAAAGGATCTACATATGTGCTTAATATCTTTTGGCGCTCTCTATATTTTAAAATCTCTGCAATAATTTCATGCTCATCTTTCAGAGAGTTTAATACTGCTTCATTTGTGCTATAGCCTGTTTTAGTCTTTTTACCACCCTTTAATCCTAGTTTTTGAAACAAAATTACCCCTAGCTGTTGTGTAGATCGAATATTAAACTCTCCACCTGCTAACTCATATATTTTACTGCTAAGATTACTTAATTCATCAACTAAAAATTCTCTAAACTCCTCTAGATATTTAATATCAACTTTAATCCCCAAAGACTCCATTTTAATTAAAACATTAATAAATGGAAACTCAACACTATTTGCTTCACTTAAAAGCTCTTCTAATCCTGCTGTTTTATATATACCCATTAGCTTATTATATAGTTTAAGAGTCATCCAAGCATCTTCTGCAGCATATTTTGTAGCTTCTAATATATCTACGCTAGAGAAATCCTCTCCTTTTTTTACTGTATTTTTAAAACTTACCATATCGTAGTTAAAAAACTTTTTAGCCAATATATCTAGCCCTACCCTACTTGCTGGGTCAAGCAACCATGCTAAGATCATTGTATCTGCATAAGGGGTAACCTCATCTATATTGAAAACATTATATAGCAAAGAGAGGTCAAACTTCAAATTATGCCCAATAACTTTTGCAGATAGTATCTTTAATATTGCCTCTTTTGCATCTTCTAATCCAATTTGTTCAGTTACACCTAAATAGTTATGCCCAATAGGAGCATAGTATGCTTCATTCTCATTTAATGCAAACGAAAAACCAACTATCTTTGCTGCTTTTGTATCTAGTAAAGTTGTCTCTGTATCAAAAGCTACAATTGTATCTTTGTCAATTTTTGATACTACACTATTTAACTTATCAATAGTGTCTAAAGTTACTGCATTAAACTCTATTTTTTTAACCTCACTCTTCTCTTGCTCTATGTTTTTACTCTTACTGGCTGATGTATCGCTAGAAGTTGCCATCTTTATAGCATTGGTCATATCATACTTTTTAAACTCATCTATTAGAACAGATAAATAGTTTTTATCTTCAAATTTAAATTCATCAAGAGGTAAGGTATCGTAAATATCATCTCTTAACTTAACCAATTCTCTTGAAATAAAGGCTTGTTCTCTATTCTCCAAAAGTAATTTTCTAATACGAGGAGTTCCTATTTTTTCTATATTTTCATAGATATCTTCTAATGTATGATACTCTAAAATTATTTTAGATGCAGTCTTTGGACCAATACCAGGAACTCCTGGAACATTATCACTACTATCACCAATAAGAGCTTGAAAATCTACAAAATAAGAGGGAGGAACACCAAATTTATCTATACACTCTTGCTCTTTTATATCTTTTCTCTTTACCCAATCATAGAGATAGACTTGAGCGTCATAAATTAATTGATAAAGGTCTTTATCAGATGAGACCATCTTACCCTCAATACCCTGCTCTCTTGCAAATTTAGTTACAGTAGCTATAACATCATCAGCTTCGTAACCATCTTTTTCGAGAGTCTTAAATCCCATCAATTTAATCCACTCAATTGCAACACTTAACTGTTTTATCAAATCGTCAGGAGCCGGAGGGCGATTAGCTTTATATAGAGGGTATATCTCTTTTCTAAAATTCCCCTCTTTAGAGTCTAGTGCAAATACTATATAGTCGGTAGAGTGACTCTTTTGGAGTTGATTAATAAAATTTATAAACCCTGTCAAAAGCCCAGTAGGAAAGCCATCTCTACTTTTAAGAGGGGGCAGTGCAAAATATGCTCTAAAGAAAAATGCAAATGTATCTATAACTGTAATTGTTTTCATATATAACCTTTAATATAAAATTACTCTTTTGTTAAAAACCTGAGCTAGATGGAATATCATAGCTACAGAATCCAAAGAATGCATTAGATTTTTTAAATCAAATTCGTAGGACTACCTGTAGGTAATTCAAGAATTTTATTTAGAAAAGATTGTGCATTCTTTGGCTTCCCTTCGGGCTTTACAAGGTTTCCTTATGCCGATTTAAATTTATTTTGAATCAACTAGTTAATCCTTCAAAAATTTAATTTAGCCAAAGATTAACCTTGTAAAGCTGTAACTATGATACT
>JALSPE010000141.1 GCA_026986085.1 Campylobacteraceae bacterium
GTTATGTTTTTATCTTTTACCATTTTTAATAAAATATCTACACCTTTTGGCTCATTTTTATTGCCATGAACTAAGATAATTGAGCCACTTTTTGGTTTTTCTCCTTTAGCTAACCAGCTATTTGAGCCAATTGTTACTAAGCCTAAATTATAAACAGTGTTAATACTATTTTTATCGCTTACTAGCCCTGGAAATCTAAAAAATATTGATGGTGTTTCATTGCTCTCAATTAATTTTATCTCTAAATCTAATATATCTTCTTTTAAATTCTCCTTTTTAGATAGCACAAAATTCTCTTTTAGTGGCACTTTTGGATGGTATATGTGTTTTGCCGTATGGTTTCCCCATGTTATATCTAATTTTTTCTCTCTTTTCCACTCTTTTAACTCTTTAAACTCTTTTTGATGGCTATCTATCCACCTTTTTGTAATAAAAACAGTAACAGGAGTTGGATTTTTAAAATTATCTATTAGAGCTTTATATAGCCTATGCTCATACCCCTTTTTAGATGATGGACATAAATCGGTTGTTAAATATAATCCACTTTTAAAGTGTGTTATTCCATCGTTTTGTAGTGGGTGTTTAGGGTTGCTTATAGAGTATTTTAATAGTGATAGATATCTATTTGGTTTATTAAATATACCCTTACAATTTTTTCTACTTACATTTAACTCTTTAGAATTAATTATATAACTCTTTAAACTATTTGCATCTACTACAAGAAGAGAGTCTATATTATCTCTTTTAAACTCTCTAATTGCTATAATATCATTATTAGTGCACTTAAATATTGGATGGTAATCCTCAATATTGGTAGCTGTTGCAAGAGTTGAGACTCCTGTTAAAAAGGTAGCTATTATATTTTTAAGTGATATTTTAATTCCCTCTACTTCCTGGTTTTATAGCGATTGAACCCTCTTTGCATAGTGGGCAATCTTCTGGTTCATAAATTTCAAACTCAAAATCTGCTAACGCAAATAGTGGTTTATTAGATGGAAGGCGACAGTTGGCTTTTGCTTCGCTATTGCTGCCTTCTCTCTTGCAAAAACCTCTATTTGCAAGGGCTGCAAATGCCACTACACTTGCTCCTAACTCTTCTATTATATCAGATGCCTCCATAGCTGAGCCACCTGTTGTTATAATATCTTCACAAATTAAAACTTTTTCATCTTTTTCAACTCTGAAGCCACGGCGTAGCTCCATTTTGCCCTCTTTTCTCTCTACAAAAATAGAACGAACCCCCAAGGCTCTAGCCAACTCATAACCTGCAATTACACCACCAAGTGCTGGAGCACAAACTGTATCTATTTTAATACCAGAGCTTTTTATCATATCTGCTAAAGCTAAAGCTAGACTCTGGGCTCTTTTGGGGTCTTCTAGCACTTTTGCACTCTGAAGATAGTTTCTAGAGTGTTTACCACTACTTAATATAAAATGTCCACTTAAAAGTGCACCTGAGTCTTTGTAAATTTCTTCTATATTCATAATTAAACTTTTAAGATATCAGCTTCTTTAGATTTAAGAGCCTCATCTATTTTTGCAATATGCTCATCTGTCAATTTTTGAACACTATCTTGAGCTTTTTTAGACTCATCTTCACTTATCTCTTTATCTTTTTCTAAGCGTTTAATTTTGTTATTTGCATCTTTACGAACATTTCTAACTGCAACTTTTGCCTTTTCGCTCATAGCCTTAGCCTGTTTTACAATTTCAACTCTTTGTTCACTTGTCATTGGTGGGAAAAATAGCTTAATAAAATCACCGTCATTATTTGGATTAACACCAATATTTGCTTGTTGAATTGCTTTTTCTATATCTGGTAAAAGCGACTTCTCCCAAGGGCTAATCGCAATTGTCGTTGCATCCATAGCTGTTACACTTGCAACTTGATTAAGAGCTGTAGGTGTTCCGTAGTAATCAACTTTAACATGATCTACTACAGATGTTGTAACTTTTCCTGTTCTTAAAGTTAAAAACTCCTTCTTCATAGAGTCTATACTCTTTTGCATATGGTCTTTTGCTTCATCTAGTATTTCATTTACCATAGATAATCCTTAAAATATATTTTTTACAATTTTAACTTATTTTAGGTAAATTTTGAGTTATTTTTAAAAATTTACAACTATATCATTAAGGAGTATCACATAACTTTCTCGCCAAATTTTAACTTATATTTTAATGCAACAGTGCCATTGCTATACCTAATCAAGAGATATTAAAACACGGACAAAAGTTAAACTATCTCTTATTTGATACTAATCCAATTAAAAATCACTCTGGAGGCTTAAATTTATTCGAGGTAAAAAGTTTAAACCCAAATAGACGCAAGTGAATTTGCATATCCGTTTTGTTTTTAGCAACAACTTATTTGACGATAGATAAAAGCTATAACTTCAATTAAGCCAAATTAAGCCAAACTTTTATCTCTTTCAATGTAATTGTCTATATCGTGTCCCATTTTGAGTGTATGTTCTATAAAATCATCTACTCCTGTTAAGTATGATGAAAATCTCATCTTTTTTCCATCATCTGTATGCATTATATACCAATGCATAAGTTGATTATACTCAATTTTATCTATTTGATACCATCTATACTCTTTCTTGCCACTCCATGGTGTTCTATACTTTAAACCATCTTTACTATACTCTCCTTTGGTTAGGCAATACTCTAAAATAGAAGCTAAGCCACTTATCGTAAAAGATGCAATTAATATGTAAAGAGCTATATATTGAGATTTATCACTTTGAACTTGATTTTCGATTAAAACGAAAAGCATTAAAGCTACAAAAGCTAAACTACCCAAACCTATCCAAAGAAGCCATCTTCCATAAAAAAGCTTTCCACGCTTTTTACCCATATTTATCGATTTTGCAATTATTACTCCAGCTATAATGGTTAATACAATTTTTAATAATATTTCCATATTTTTCCTTTTACTTATTCCATTTTATGATATTTTATCTTAATTTTTAGGGGTAGTTGCAAATATATTACAAATTGAAATATATTTTTTTAAAAGATTTTTTATAAAATGTATAAAAAGTGTTAAATATATAGATAAAATAGGATTAAAAGTGTATAAAAGATTTAAATTTATTAAGCAAGAGTAGGCTAATTGCTACTCTCTTTTATACTTCTTATCCCCTAGTAGTAGAGTATAGTTATCAATCAATTTATATCTCTTTTTGCTAATTTTATCGCCAATATTTTGTCGTTTACAGATATTTGATAGTTTTGAATACTCATTTTTTTCAACTTTAAGAGGTTTTGTTATACCAGTAGAGCATCTGACAAACTTTGCACTAATTGTATCTTTTTTAATGTTATATTTAAACTCTCTTGTAATGTAATATTCTCCTAATGATTTGCCCTTGCCATCTTTAAAGTTATACCAAATACTACTTATTAATTTGCCATTTTTGAAAAATTGCTCTTTTTTAGTAAGCTCTTTTACTCTATTATCGCCCTTAATTTGACTCTTTGTGAACCAATTACCGTAAATATTTTTTGTTTCTGGCTTAATTGTTACGCTACTGCACCCAATTAAGAGTAAACTTACTACTAAAGTATAAAAAAAATGTTTCATAAAACTCCTTTACAATATTTTATCAAATAGAGACTTAACCTCTTTTGGAATAACCTTTTTTATCTGCTCTTTTGTCTGATTGTTCTCTTTTAACTCATTTGGTATAATTTTCTCTATATCTTTATCTATACCTAACTTTTTTATTATCTTCTTCTCTACTTTCCTCTTAACATACCCACCAAAAATCAATTTAATTTTAGGATTATTTATATCTCCACTAACTCTAAAGCTATAATCTTGGTTTTTATAGACAATTGTTACTCTAGCATCAATAGTTTGAGATTTTGTATCTATTTTTGCATTTTGTGTAGATATCTTAACTCTTTGAGAAGATGTATCTAAATTGAATGTAATAATATTTCTATCTATATCCCCATCAATAACAGCACTACTAAATATCTCTTTAGAGAGGTCAAAATTGGCATAGTGTTTAAGCATCTGAACAAATTTAGAGTTTAAAAATCTAGCTTCATCTAATCTTAATTTAAAGGTTCCTCTCTTGTTATCTAAATTATAATTTAACTTTAATTTTGCAACTCCATCTAGCGATTGGTCATAATTTAACATCTTCAATATCGCAACTACACTTAAACCTGCTGTATCGACTCTTAAAGTTTGGTTATCGACCATTAGATTAATTACTCCTCCTAACTCTTTTGCAATAGCAGTAAATAGCAGTTGATTAGGAGATTGTTTAATTGTTCCTCTAAATCTAAATGAACCATTTAACATTTGCCCAACAATAGGCTTTAATCTAGCTAAATTATCTATATTCGCACTATATTTACCATTAAAAGCTGAGTTATTAATATTGTAACTAAATTTGCTAAAGTTAATTGCTCCTAGCGTTGTATTGGCTCTTAATACACCAGCTATTACACCTTTTTTGATAGTTGCATCTTTAAATGTTAAAGCATATTTAAATCTATCTCCCAAATTTATATCATATACTTTTTTAATTGTTAAAGTGTTTAAAGCTCCTGATGATTTTAAATTTAAAGTGCCATCTAATTTATCTAAATTGGTAATTTTTAAATCTCCTGAAATAGTGCCACTTTCTATAAAGTTTGGCTGGTTTAAAGTATATAGAGTTTTTGAAAGTGAGATATCTTTTAAATTGGCAATTAATCTATTGGAACCATATTTAAAATTTAAATCTCCGCCTAAAGATTTTGTATTGGCTTTTAGATTTACACTACTGTTTACAATTTGAAAACTTCCTCTACTCTTTAGTTTTCCATTTAATTTTATTTTTGTAAACATTTCAAGAGCACGAAGATTGTCAAAGTTTGCGACAAAGCTCCCTTTTACTGCATTTGTAAGTAAAGAGTATTTAACATTGTGTAAAGATAAATTTACAAAACTTGTCAATACAGAAGCTCTATTAATTGAGAGTAAACCACTCTGTAAAATACCTTTAGAGCTAATATTGTATCTATAGCTAGGCAATTTAACCTTTAGAAGCTTTTTATTTAACTCGCCATTTGTGTTAATATTAAATGCACCATTTAAGTGTTTAATATCTTTTACATCAACAGCACCATTAATTAAACCACTTGTAACATAATAGGGCATTTTTAACATATGCAAAATTTTTACTACCGATACCTTTTTTAACCTTACTTTGGCACTATTACTGTTGTATGCAACCTTAGCCTCTCCTCCTAAAGATTTTGTAGTAGTTGTAACTTGATAAATCTTTTTTGCTAAATTTGCATAGAATACGCCAGTGAGCGTTAATTCTCCTTGTAGATTACTCTTTAAAGTATCTTTTAACTTTGCTAAATTTGGTATAGTTAAAATATAGTAACCTTTTGCCACTTTAAAATCTAGTGTAGTCGTAACTTTTTTCAATTTTAATTTTGCAGAAGTTGAGTTAAAATCTCCTAAAGCAATTAGATATTTTCCATCAACTTTAGCTTGAATGTTAGATATAAACTTCTCATCTTTAGGGATTTTCAGACCATATTTTCTAAATATATAGCCTCTATTATAGACTCCATTAAGAACTTTTATATCTGCTTCTCCTTTTGGATTACTCATATCTAATTTTGCCAAATTTGCATTTACAAATAGTAATCCATCTACAATAGCTCCCTGATTTAAAAGTGCAAAAATTTTAGCAATTTGTGCACTTTTAATATTAGCAACAATCTCTTGAGGTTTGCTATCCTTTACGATAAACTTATAGTTTAAATCTGAGCCAAAAGCACTACCACTACCATTTACGCCAATATCTTTTGCACCACCAACAGCTTGACCTGTTATATCTAAATCGACTCTAATATCTCTATTATCAACATTTACGCTAAGTGCATTGGCTCTATACTCTAAATCAAACTTTTTACCAAAATAGTCAATATCGCCTTTAATATTGGCTTTAATTCCATTATCGCTCTTTAAATTTGCATCTATATAGCCATATTTACTATCTAACTTTGTTATAATAATTTTTGGTTTTTTAATCTTTTTATTAATATAGCTATTTGCTATTGGTTTAAGAACCCTGTTGCTACCAAATGGGGTAAATAAAATTACAGCAATTGCAACAACAATCGCCAATATTGGTAGTAAAATATAAATTAACCTCTTCACTATACTCTCCTTGAGTGAAATTATAACATCTAAACGCTCTAAAGTAGGTATTCTACAGCAAAATTATCTACAAATTTTTTTAACTCTAAAAGCTCTTTATTGTTGTTATCTTTTAACAAAATCATAAATTTAAGATATGTTTTCCACACCTTTATAGAGCTCTGCTCTCTACCTCTTTTTTTTAACTCAAAAGCAACAGCTGCATTAATAAACCCCTTTATAATCAATATATGCTTACTCTTATCTTTTCGTCTAGGGAACCAAAACTCCTCTAAAACCTCGTGTGCTTCGTAAAATTTATGTTCTAAAATTAATCTCTTATACTCTTGAATTTTTAACATTTGCTATCTCCTGTTAATAAAAGTGTCTCAAACTCTAAATAATCTAATGGATATTCATTTAATATCTTTTTCATCTTTTTATAGCTTAGATTTACTCCTGCACTAACTCCACTTTTTTGGATATATCTTAACATATCTAAAGTGTTGTTAAATTCGAGTTTATACTCTAATAACTCTATCTTATTTGGCTTAAAACTTTTAGTAAATGCCTCTATGACACTCTCTTTTGGATATATAGGAGAGTTGATTTTGGCAATTTTATGAATACTCTTAAATGTTTTTGATGTAAATATAAAAAAGTATCCTCTATTGGCTACTTTTGAGCACTCTCTTAAACTCCACTCTAAATTTTTTGCCCACTGCAAGGCAGAAGATGAAATTATTGTATCTAGCTCTAATTTTTCTAATTTCTTAAACAGACTAATAGTGTTAAAATCCCCAACCATAAGCTCTATATTTGGCTCTTTTGGATGTAGTTTTAGCATCTCTTTAGAGAAGTCTATTCCATAAAATCTATTAAAATATATAGAGTTCTCTTTTATGTTTTTATACACCCTACCACTTCCACAGCCAATATCTGCGATATTTCCGATATCTTTTCCTGCCTCTTTAACCAATAACTTCGCACCAATAGCTTGAACCTTACTATAATTAGAGTAACTATTTGCACTTTTGTCAAATTCTTTTTTTATTTTCATTTGTGTAACTTTAAAAGCTTTTTTTAGATATAATCGCGAATTATATTATTCTAGACTTTAAAGAGGATTATTTATGACATCAACTTTGTTTATTGTTCAGATAGTTTTAGCTATCATAATTACACTACTAGTTTTACTTCAAAAGAGTTCAAGCATAGGCTTAGGGGCATATAGTGGAAGTAACGAATCAGTATTTGGCGCAAAAGGACCAGCAGGTTTCTTAACAAAAGCAACTTTTACAGTAGCTCTACTTTTTGTAATAAATACTATTGCATTGGGTTATTTATACTCAAAAGAGAGTAATAAGAGTGCTGTAGATACGGTTAAAACTTCTCCTATCCCTTCAGTTGCTCCTAAACCATTTAAAGTAAACAATAAAGCCAACTCTTCAACTCCTCAAGATGTAAAAGCAAAAGGGGACGCTGATACAAAGGCAAAAGTCGATACAGAAGCTAAAAAATCAACAGAAAATAACGAGACAAAAAAATAGTAAGATAGAGTTTAAGATTACCTCTATCTTAAATATATATTTTACTACTCTCAAAGATACTTTCAAATAAAAGATAATATTATCATAATTAAAGTATAATTACAAAAACAACTATTGGGGCGAACTTGTTATTTAACTCTTATATATTTATCTTTGCTTTTTT
>JALSPE010000142.1 GCA_026986085.1 Campylobacteraceae bacterium
TTTATATGTCGTAATAGTAACATTAAAGTATCGATTTTATCGTAAATATGACAATATGACATATTTATATATAGTATATTTCTAAATGAAATATTTAATATATCATACTATTGCCTTAGACTCTATCTACTTCCCAAAAGAAATCTATCCATTGGTCTGCTTTTTTTACTCTGTAATCAGCTTCTATAATGGCTGTTGGTTTATAAAAAATTGTTGCTAATTTAAATACGCAATTTGGATATTTTTGTTTTAGAAGGGTTAATATACCCTTTAGGGTTTCACCACTATCTACTATGTCATCAACAATTACAACTCTCTTTGCATCACTCAAATTTGGTATATTAAATATCTCTAAAGAGTCCAATTTTCTCTCTTTATCATAGTGTATAGAGTTTAAAGCAAACAGGCGCCTTGTATCTAGAGATTGTGCCATAAAGTGTCCAAGTGTTAAGCCACCTCTAGCAACTGCCAACAGAGTATCTGGTTCAAACTCTTTTACCTTGCTTGAAAGAGTTGCTACATCTTTTAAAAATTCATCATAGCTGTAGTAATATTTCTGCACTCTTGCTCCTATTTGTGAACTATAAATACTATTAATGAGATTATAGATATTACTATAACTCCAATATTTAAATCTTTAAATTTACCTTGAGCCATTTTTATAGTTGTATATGTTACAAATGCAGCTGCTAATCCATTAGTAATAGAGAAAGTTAGTGGCATTAGTAAAATAGAGAAAAATGCAGCTGAAGCTGTTGCTATATCCATGTTTTCAAAATTTATACGCCCAAGCTCTTTAAACATTAATATACCAACAACAACCAAGATTGGTAAAATTGCAGGTTCTGGAATTGCCTTAAAGATAGGTAGCATAAAGAGTGTTAAAATAAATAAAAGTGCTGTAAAAACTGCTGTTAGACCTGTTCTTCCACCTGCTTCTACACCACTAGCAGACTCTATAAAAGATGTTGTAGTAGAGACTCCCAATAAAGAGCCAGTTACTGTTGCTGCTGCATCAGCTTCTAGAGTTTTTTCTAAAGCTTTATCTTTGGAGCTACTCTCTTGAAATAGATTTGCTCTTGCCCCTACAGCTGTTAATGTTCCTAGAGTATCAAACATATCTGTTATTAAAAAGGTTATAATTACAGGTAAAAGAGCTAATGATAAAGCCCCTTTTATATCTAAATGCAATGCTATTGGAGAGATAGATTCAGGCATACTAAAAAACTCTTTTGGAAACTCTAAATTTGGAATAAAGAGCCACCCTATGATTGAGCTAATTGCAACAGATAGTATAAATGCACCTCTTATTTTATATGTATATAGGATTAGTGTTAATAGTATGCCAAATACTCCTAATAATACAGATGGGTCGCTAATGTGACCTAATGCAACAAATGTAGCTTTATCTGGAACTATAATATGCATCTGTTTTAATCCAATAAATGCTATAAATGCTCCAATACCAGCAGAGATTGAGCGTCTTAAATCCATTGGGATAGCTTCCATAATCCATACTCTAAATTTTGTTAATGAGAGAATTAAAAATATAACACCAGATATAAATACTATGCCTAAAGCAGTCTGCCACGGTATCTTCATTCCCAATACCAAGCCATATGCAAAGTATGCATTTAACCCCATACCTACACTCATGGCAATTGGAGTATTGCTCCATAACCCACTAAATAGAGTTGCCAAAATTGTAATAAGAGCAGTTGCCGTAACTACTGCACCCATAGGTAACCCAGCATCTGATAGTATAAATCCATTTATAGGAACAATATACATCATTGTTAAGAATGTTGTAAGACCTGCTATAAACTCTGTTTTAACAGTTGTATTGTGCTCTTTTAATTTAAACATAGAACCTCTCCTTAAAATTATATATCAAATTATATCTAATTTAAAGGAGAAAGGTATATTTTATGGATTAACTCTGTAATATCTTGTAGAAAATTTACTCTTTAACATAATGGCATTTAGGTGAATTGGGACTATCATTTTATCGGTTGGTATATCTTTTTTTGTATATATTTTTCGTTTTATCTTTTTTAGGTATCTTTTTGCTTCTATATTTCTTATCTTCATATTATGAAGCAGAGTATAAGCATCTTTTTTACTTTTATCATATTTAAGGACATCTGGGTGGAGAAAAAGAGTATTGCTTAATTCATTTTGCAGCCTTGTTGTAACATACTCTACCATATTTTTATTTTGCTTATTTATTTTGACTAAAGTTAATGTAACTATTGCTATTATCATAACAGATACAATAATTTCTATAATAGTAAAACCCTTTTTCAATACCAGTCTCCTCTGCTTCTTAATTTGTTACGGCTATCTTTTAACCACCACTCAATTGCTCCATTTATAGAGTCAAACTCTTTTCCTTCTCCAAAATATGATGGTATAAACAGAGCTTTATCTCCTAAATCCAATATTACCTGTGATATAGAGTTATTATTGTAGTGTCTTATTCGCATACAGACTTTTTTATCATCTACTCTACCCATTTCTATCTTTTGTGGGTTATTGTTTTTATCTAAAATATACTCATTTTTAACATTTAGAGTAATTGGCATAGAGACAACTTGTGGTTTTGCATTAGCGCTTATATAGTAGCAACTTCTGCAATTGTTAATACATATTAATTCACCATCTCCACTCAAGCTGTTTTGTAGATATTTTGGTAAATTTTTATATGTAATTCTCTCTTTTGGCTTCTTAAAACTACCAGGTGTAGCAAAGATAAAGTAAGAGAGAAGACCCACTAAAAATATTGCAATTAGAAGCTCTATTAGAGTAAAGCCTCTTTTAAAATCTATTTTTGGCATTTAGAGTAGTAGATATCTTCTGCATTGTCTGTTCCACCCTCTTTTCTATCTGAACCAAAGCTAACTAACTCATATGAATTACCGTTCTTAATGTATTGAATTGGTTGCCCCCAAGAATCTTTTGGAGTTCTTTTTAAGTAAGATTTACTAGAGTATGCTGGATATTTATCTGCATCTGGATTTGTAACTAAAGCTTTTAATCCCTCTTCTGTATCTGGATAAGTCCCATTATCCATCTGGAACATATCTAAAGCTTGAGAGATTGAACCCATTTGAGTGCAGACTAAATCTCTTTTTGCTTTATCTCCAGCACCTACAACTTTTGGAACAATAAATCTCGCTAATATACCTAAGATTAAAATAACTACCAATAATTCAAGTAGCGTGAAGGCTTTTTTGATTCTTTTTTGACCATTTTTTTGAACTTTACTCATAATTTTATCCTTTTCAAAGTTAATATGTTATAATATTAGTTCATATGAACTTTTTTACTAATTTTTAAATTTTAGTAAAAATATTCATTATTTTACGATAAAAGAGCTTGAATATGGTTAAAATGCGTCCGGCTATTACACTATTTATAACATTAGCTATTGTTGTAGCTTTGTTATCTTTAGTTGGTATAACTTTTAGCTATCTTAGCGAAGCTAGAGCTAAAGCAGAAAGTAAAGCTGCTCTAATAGAGTCAGATTTAATCTATGCAGATGCATCAAATGCAGTTAGTAAATTTGTTGGCAAAAAGCCATCTGTTGGAACTCTTAAAAATATATATAAGATTCCAATAACTGTTAACGAAACCAAAGGCTCTTTTAGGCTTTTAGTTGCGTGCTCTCCTGCTAGGGCAGCTATTCCAATTAGTTGGTTAAGTCAAAGTGGTGGAGCAAAAAGAGAGCAGATGTATAATCTTGCTTCATCTGTTTTTGATGAGATAGCCCTAAAGAACAACTTTAGAGATGTTGGTAGATTAAAGGGTATGCTCTCTGATGCCATTACGAGTAAGTTGAGTATATCTTTTGGTAAAGAGGGGCGCTTAAAGAGGGCAAAAAATTATTTTGGCTGGAGTGATTTTAAGAGTGTTTTGGATGAGTATTATCTACAAGTGCAAGATGATAAAGTCTATAAACCAAATTGGAACTACTACTTTAGTTTTGGTAGAGAGTATGAGGCGATAGATGGAAACTTTTTAAGCTCAAAGTTGATTGCTACTATATTTAATATAGATGAGCAAATTGTTGAAGAGGATTTTAAGAGTGGTCATCTAAGGAAGTTTGTTTACGATAATGGATTGGATGAAGAGTTATATAACTCTAAATTGTTTGCAAAAGGTGCAGTTGTAGCCTTAACTTGCAATGCTAACTACTCATTTGGGAAGGGGAGTTATGCTTTTAAGTTTAACTATATAAATGGAAAGGTTGAAGGTTTTGAATTTATTAAGTAGTGATGGGAAATTGATACTTTTGCATAGAGGTTTAAAATCTCTACCTAGAGCATCTAGGTATGATTTTGTTTTATCTCCACAATTTTATATCTCCAAAAGAGAGAGTCTGCCTGTAAAGTATGCTTTTCAGGCAAAAAAACTTGCTCCTTCTATATTAGAAGATATACTTCCTACCGACTATAATTATGAGTATGTTGTAGAGAAAGATGGCGATGGATGGATGTTTTTTGCATATGCTCCAAAAGAGATTGAGGATTTTTTAAAGGTTTGTTGCAGTAAATCACCTGAAAAGATAGGGAAGATATATTTTGCAGATCAATTAGCAAAAGTTCTTAAAAAGGTTCCTTTGGGTATAGATGAGCAGAATGCTTTAACGCTAATTGACAATAAGGCAACAATTGTTCCAAGATCTATGATAGATGGAGATAAATTTGCAAAATTATCATCTAAGTTGCGTCCTAAAATTGGGTATCGTTTTAGAACTTCATCTAAAGGCTCTAGCGACTCTAAATTAAGCAAAGAGGTTATAGTATTATCCTCTCTAATCGCTCTTTTGGCTCTTGCATTTATATTCGATGGTTTAAATTACAAAAAAGCTATCGCTAAAGAGAGGGATAAGTTGAGTGTAATTTTAGAGGAGTCTCCAGCCCTTGCGAGTAAATTAACTAGAGATAGTATAAAAAGCAAGTATCAAAATATTGAAAACAGAGAGCGAAAGATAAGAAATTTACTTAATAAATATAGTAAATTAACAAGTAAAAAATCTATATTAGATAAGCTAGAGATATCGGGAGATAAATTGATTGCTCAATTTAATGTAGTTCCAAATGAGATTTCAAGAGTAGAGAGTATTGCAAAAAGTGATAATTTAAAGGTAAGCAGAGTTAATAACTCACTACTTAGAGTTGAGGGGAGTATAAGATGAATAAAAATTTAATAGCCCTAGCAGCTGCAACTCTATTTTTAATTATTTCAATACTTTTTAGTTATTCGCAAAAGAGTAATTTAGAGGTAGAGAGTGTTAAAATAGCCAAAGATATAAAAGAGGTAAAATATACTCAAGAACTTAAAAATCTCTGGAAAGGAAAAGGGACTAAAAGAAAAGTAGAGAGTGTTATAAACTCTATTGTTGCATCTAAAATTGAGAGGTCTAATATAAAAAGAGGAAAAGCAGATATTAAACTAAATGCAATGAGTGATAAAGAGATAAATAGAGTTTTAACAAAACTAGCAATGTTGCCAATAAGCTTTAAAAGGCTGCAAATTGTTAGAAGTGGAGATGAATTTATATTGGAGTGCCTATGCGTTTGGTAAGAAATCTATCTATATTTTTATTGGCTTTATATTTAGGGATAATTTTGTTTATGCCAAAGAGTAACCTATATTACAAAGCCGAAGAGCTTTTAAAAAAGCAAGGTATTGTAATAGGAAACGAAGAGTTAAAAAGCTCTTTAGTTGGCTTAAAGGTTATGCATCCTGTTGCATATTATCAGGGATTGGATGTTGCAAGAGCATCTATTATTGATGCTAAAGTGCTTCTTTTTGTAAATATGTTAAGTGTAGAAGATATTGAGCTTTTAGGTGTAGCAAAAAATTTAAATATAGATATTAAGAGTCTAAAGGCTAACCACTCTATATTAAATCCATTTTATATAAAGTTAAATATTAATGGAAGTTTTGGGGTGGCAACTGGATATGTAGATTTAAATAGTAAAGTTGTGCATATAGATATTATTGAGCCAAAAGATATCAATCCAATAAAGAGATATCTAAAAAAAGCTCAGAAAGGATGGTACTATGAGTCAAAATTCTAATAAGAGTGCCATAGCTATTGCAACTGCTACAGTTTTGGGTTTGCTTGTAGCAAAAGCTTTTTGGGTTGGTTTGGATTATCTCTATTTGCCAAAGAGTGGAGTAGAAGTTGAAAAAGGTAGTGGTATTAAAAAGTTATATTATCATTATAACTTGGCATCTACAAAGCCAAAACCTGTAGTTAAAAATATAAATAAGAATAATAAACCAGCACCAAAACCAAAAGAGCCTGAGAAGATAACAAAGTTTGTTTTAAAGGGGTTATATAATTCAAAAGCAAAAAAAGTTATAATTGTAATTTATAATGGCAAGAGTTATGCACTATCTTTAGGTGAAGAGCTTGAGGGGTATAAATTTATTAAATTAAAGTCAAGAAGTGCTATATTTGAAAAAGATGGCAAAGATTATAAGATTGAGTTAAAGATAAAGCCTATTGCAAGAACTCAGAAGAGTTCAAGCTCAAACTATAGAGCACCTGTAACTACAAAGCCACAAAAAGTTAAGGTAGTAAAAAATGAGCCAGTAAGAGAGGGAGATACAACAGTAATTCCCAAAACTCTTTTCAATAAATATAAAGGCGATTTTAGGGCAATTAGAAGAAATGTAAATGCAGTTCCATATATGAGTAATGGAAAGCTTAGTGGTTTTAAGATAAGTTTTGTAAGAAGAGGTAGCGACTTTAGTAAATTGGGTTTAAAAAGAGGTGATATTATTACAGCAATAAATGGAGAGCCGTTAGATAACTTTAAAGTTCCTTTAGAGTTTTTTAACAATATAGACTCATTAACAGCAGCAACATTTACAATAAAAAGAGGAAACGAAATTAAGGAGTTAGAGTATGAAGTTCGTTAAAAAATTACTAATAATTGGGTTAATATCGCTATCTGTAATTAATGCAGAAGAGTTAATTGATGTAGATATAAATAATATGAACCTTAACGATTTTGTTAAGTATGTAGGAAAGATAGAGGGTAAAAATGTCTTAATTAATGGCAGACTCAATGGTAAGGTAGAGTTTGTGCCTACAAAAAAGATTAAAAAGAGCTCACTATTTTCTTTAGCTAACTCTATTCTTGGAAATAAAGGTTATGCTCTTGTTGATCATGGAGACTTTTTAGAGGTAGTAAAGGCTAATGATGCTGCTTCGGCTGGATTAGATGTAAGCAAAAATGTATCTGGAAAATTGATGAAAACAGTTTTGTTTCCTTTGAAATACTCTAATGCTGCTGTTATTCGTGCAAAAATTAGACCTCTATTGCCTAGAAATGCCAAAGTTATCTCTTTTAAAGCAAATAATATGTTAGCAGTAACAGCATTTCCAAAAACGCTAAAGAGTGTGCAAAAGCTTATTGAGGCAATTGAGAGTTCTGGAAGAAGAGGAACAACAATAATAAAACTTAAAAATGCAGCTGTAAAAGATGTATATCAAAATGTAAATAATATCGCTAAGTTGCTGTTTCCTCAAACAATATCGAGTGAAAAGGTTGGTGTATTAAAAGATGACTCTACTAATTCATTAGTATTGGTTGGGAAAAAGGCAAATGTTGATAAATTGCTAAAATATGTTTATAGGCTTGATGTAAAAGGGGAGGCTGTTGGGCAGAGGATGTATGTAATTCCTCTTAATAACTCTGATGTTGAAGATATGCAAAAAATTATAAGTAAACTTGTAGCACAAATGAATAATATGCCTATTCAAAATGCTGTAAAAGC
>JALSPE010000143.1 GCA_026986085.1 Campylobacteraceae bacterium
AGTTTTCATCTAAGAGGTTATATATTTTTGCAGCGTTAAGAATACCAGTTTTTGCACTCTCTATATTTGACTCTTTTAATTTGCTATCTAACTTTCTGTCAAATCTGCTAACAAATATACTTATAACTCCTTCAACTCTACCTTCATCACTAAAAGATGAGAAGTTGTTTATACCTTTTTGCATTGCCTCTTGTGCTTTAACGGCTTGTTGTGGAGAGAATATCAAAGTTGCATTTACACTTATTCCTCTTGACATTAACTCTTCCATAGCTTTGTATCCAGCTTCAGTTGCAGGAACTTTTATCATTACATTTGGTTCATCTATCTCTTTAAATAGCCTTAACCCCTCTTCTATTGTCCCCTGCGTGTCGTTAGATAGGTATGGATCAACTTCTATACTAATATAGCCTTCGCAACCCCTATCGTAACATACTTTTAACTCTTGAGCAGCTGCTTTTATATCTTTTATTGCCAAAGCTTCATACTTCTCTTTTGGGTTTTTACCCTCTAGCTCTTTTAATTGTTCTTTATAAGCTGGTGATTTGGTTATTGCATTGGCAAATATAGATGGATTACTTGTTGCACCATCTATAATACCCTTTTCTATCATCTCTTTTAATCCACTTTTAATAAAATCTCTCTCTATAAAATCTACCCATAGTGAAAAACCTGTTCTATCATCTACCATCTTTATACTCCCATTTTAAATTTTGCCAACTTCCTATATCTCCACCACACTGAAGAGACTCTTCTAGCTCTTCTAAAAATATATCTCTATCTACAAGTTTTGCTCCAAGACTTTGTAAGTGAGGGGTTGGAACTTGACAATCTATAAATTTGTAATTTCTCTCTTTTGCTATGTCGCATAGTGCTTTTAGTGCAATTTTTGAACCATCTGGTTTTAAAGAGACCATACTCTCTCCAAAGAATGCACCTCCTAGTGCAACTCCATATAAGCCTCCAATTAGCTCACTATCTTCATA
Organism: Campylobacteraceae bacterium; assembly: GCA_026986085.1. Lineage (GTDB taxonomy): Bacteria > Campylobacterota > Campylobacteria > Campylobacterales > Sulfurovaceae > JAADEQ01. Next base: position 984 of record JALSPE010000143.1, read on the forward strand.
AACCTCTACAGAGTGAGCAAAACCCATTTTATGTAGCTCTATATAGGCTTCTCTCATCTGTTTAATTAACCATGTTCCCTCTGTATATTCTCTAGTTTTAGCGCACAAAAGAATAACTTTTTCAAAGTCATTATCAAATTTTACCACATATTTTCTATTTTTTAGCACTTTTTTAAAAGATTTTCTAATAATAAAATCATCAGGATATAAAATTAAACGAGGATTAGGAGACCACCATAAAATTGGGTCATTCTCGTTAAACCATGGGAATATTCCTTTTCTATAGGCAGTAAGTATTCTATTTGGTTCCAAACCACCCCCATAAGCCAATAAGCCCTCATCACTAGCAAACTTAGGATTAGGAAAGTTAAAACTAAATTTGCTAAGAGGTGGAATTAGATAGTCGTCGTCAAATATAGATGACACTAACTCTCCTTATAGTTAAATGTAAATTGATTATCTCTAAAGCCAACTGATACCTCTCCTCCGTTTTTTAGAGAGCCAAAGAGAATTTCGTTACTTAATTTCTCTTTTATTTTACTATCTATAACTCTTGCTATATCTCTTGCTCCAAAACCTTTATATGACTCTTTAGCTATCTCTTTTTGAGCAGATTGAGTTACCTTTATAGATACACCTTTTGGCTTTAATAGATTGTTTAGTTTAGCTAATTCTATTTTAACAATTTTTACCAAATCATCTTCTGATAACTTTTTAAACTCTACAACTTTGTTTAAACGATTTCTAAATTCGCTACTAAAGAACTCTTTTACAGCTTTATCGTTTTTGGAACTCTCGCTTTTGTTAAAGCCCATTACATTAGCCTCTTTTGTTCCAAGGTTAGATGTCATTATTAATATAACATTTTTAAAATCACTAACAACACCATTATTATCTGTAAGTTTTGCTCCATCCATAATTTGTAAAAGAATATTCATAATATCTGGATGGGCTTTTTCTATCTCGTCTAAAAGCAAAACAGTATGAGGGTGCTTTTTAATTATCTCTGTAAGTAATCCCCCTTGTTCAAACCCAACATATCCTGGAGGTGCACCAATAAGGCGGCTAACTGCGTGTTTTTCCATATATTCACTCATATCTAATCTCTCAAAGTGAATACCCAACTCTTCGGCCAATGCCATAGAGAGAGCTGTCTTTCCAACCCCTGTTGGTCCAATAAATAAGAAGCTTCCAATTGGAGTATTTGGATTATTTAACCCAGCATAAGATCTATTTATAGCAGTAGTTAAACTCTTAATTGCTTCATCTTGAGATATTATCTTTTTAGCTAAATTTTTATCTAAATTTTTCAGCATTTGGCTCTCTTCTTGCTTTATTGTAGCAGGTGGTAGTTTTAGCATTTTAGATACAATATTTGCAATATCATCTTTTTCTATAGTGTAATCTTTTTTACCCCTTAACATAAAGTGAGCCCCTGCATCATCTATAATATCTAATGCCTTATCTGGTAAAAATCTATCGTGAATATATTTAACACTTAAATCTATTGCACTTTGCATTGCTTCATCACTAAATTTTATATTGTGATACTTTTCATATTTATGTTGAACACCTTTTAGTATCTTAAATGTATCTTCGTGTGATGGCTCATTTACATCTACTTTTCCAAAACGGCGAGAGAGAGCTTTATCTTTATCAAAGAAGTTTCTATACTCTTGGTGTGTTGTTGCTCCAATGCACTTTAACTCTCCTCTAGCTAAGGCCGGTTTTAAAAGGTTACTAGCATCCATACTACCACCACTTGTGCTTCCTGCTCCAACTAAAGTGTGAATTTCATCTATAAAGAGTATTGCATCTTCATGCTCTTTTAACTCTTTTATAACCCCTTTTAATCTCTTTTCAAAGTCTCCTCTATATTTTGTTCCTGCAATTAGCGAACCCATATCAAGTGCAAAAAGTTTAGAGTTCTGAATAACTTCTGGAACACTTTTATTTGCAATTTTAAGTGCCAACCCTTCGGCTATTGCAGTTTTACCAACACCTGGCTCTCCAACTAAAAGTGGGTTGTTTTTTTTGCGACGACAAAGAATTTGCATAACTCTATCTATCTCACCCTCTCGCCCTATAACTTCATCTATCTTTCCACTTTGTGCCAAAGATGTAAGTTCAACTGTATATTTATCTAAATTTGGGTGTTGGCTCTCCTCTTCTTCACTCTTTTCTAGTGCTGATAGATCAAATCCATCAACATCTTCAAGAGACTCTTTTTCACTTAAATTATGAGATAGATACTCTAAAATATCTAATCTTTCAATCCCCTCTTGTTGTAAAAGAGCAGTAGCGTAACTCCCCTCTTGTAGCATAATTGCTGCTAACATATCTCCAATAGTTGCCTCTTTTTTTCCCGAAGAGTTTACATGTATCATCATCTCATTTATGGCTTGAGATAGTGGCATTGTCTCCATTGGTTCAGCATCATCATGAATTACTGGCACATGCTCTTTTAGGTATCCATTTAAAAACTCTAACATTCTATCTACATTTGCACCAAGTGCTGTTAAAATTTTATACCCATCTTTAGAGTTAATTATAGAAAATAGTATATGCTCTAGTGTAATATACTCATGTCTTCTATCTTTTGCTAAAAGCATACTTTTGTTAAATACTCTATTTAATTGTTCACTTATCATATTTTATCCTTTATCTAACTCCATAGTTGCAAGAAGTGGAAATCCATTTCTTTTTGCTTCACTCTTTACTTGATGCACCTTTGTTTGTGCAATCTCTTTTACATATGCTCCACACACAGCTTTTCCTTTTTGGTGGACTAGCCAAGTTATTTTATTTGCTTCATCGATATTTTTATGGAATATCTTCATTAAGATATCTATAACAAAATCCATTGGTGTATAGTCATCGTTATGAAGAATAACTTTATACATTGGTGGATTTGCTAAATCTAACTCTACTTCTGTTGCCTCTTGAATGTTTGGCACTTTTTAACTCCTAATTTACACAAAATATATTATAATTATACAAAAATTTTTAAAGATTTGCAGAAAATGAGTAAAAAAATATTTATTACCGCTACAAATACCAATATTGGTAAAACCTACACATCTATAAAACTGCTTGAACACTTAGGTAAGCAGGGTATTAAGATAGGTGCATTTAAACCTATAGAAACTGGTATAGATAATATACCACAAGATGCTCTAAAGTTGTTAGAGATTTGTAAAAAATATAATAAAAATTTTAAAAATCTATCACCTTTTGATATAACTGCCTACACTTTTGCTCTACCAGCTGCACCATTTTGTGCAGATAAAAATAGAGTTATAGATATAGATTTTATTAAAAAGAGAGCTAAAGAGCTAGAGTCGATGTGCGATTTTCTTTTAATTGAGGGTGCAGGTGGATTGATGGTTCCTATAAAAGAGGATTACTTTATTATAGATTTAATTAAAGAGTTAAATATAAAAGCTTTGCTTGTAACACCAAGCCATTTGGGGTGTATAAATGAGACTCTACTTAGCATAGAAGCACTTAAAAGAAGAGATATTAGCTTTGATTGGTGTGTAAATTTATATAAAGATGTAGATAGCTTTAGTGTAACCACAAAGCCTTTTTATGATAAAAAATTTAAAAATTGGCAAACTATTAATAGTTATATTGATAAAATATATTTTTAAAAAAGGCTTACTATGCAACATTTGGTTGATGTAGATAATTTTACAATAGAAGAGATAGATAAAATATTAGATGATGCAGCCTCTTTTAAGCTTAAAATGCCACCTAAACTTTTAGAGAATAAACTAATTATTACACTCTTTTTTGAAGCCTCTACAAGAACTAGAAGCTCTTTTGAAGTAGCTGCTAAAAGGCTTGGAGCTAGTGTTGTTCATCTTGACCCTGCTAAATCTTCTACAAAAAAAGGCGAAACCCTAAATGATACTTTTGCTAATCTTTGTGCAATGGCTCCAGATGGTGTAATTTTAAGGCATAGCGAAAATGAGAGTGCAAAAATTTTAGCAAATATGAACTTAGCTCCTGTAATTAATGCTGGAACAGGAAACTTAGCTCACCCAACACAGGCATTGCTTGACCTCTTTACAATAAAAGAGCACTTTAAAGGTAAAATAGAGGGTAAAAAAATTGCGATAGTAGGTGATATTATAAATTCAAGAGTAGCTAGTTCATCTATTAAATTATATAAAAAAATGGGGCTAGATGTTACTTTGGTTGCGCCAAAAGAGTTTATGCCAAAGAGCGATTTGAAGCAAAGCGATAAGTTAGAAGATGTGTTAGATAGGGTAGATTTAATAATTAGTTTAAGAGCGCAGTTAGAGCGACACAAAAAGCCAATTTTTGAAGATTATGGAGAGTATGCAAAACATTACTGTATAACAAAAGATATGTTAGAGGGTAGAGATTTGGCAATTATGCATCCAGGACCTGTAATGCGAAATATAGATATTAGCGATGATGTGCTAGAGAGTAACAGTTCTCTTGTATTAAAGCAAGTTAGTAATGGTGTATTTGTTAGAATGGCTGTTTTAAAACATCTACTTTTGGACTCTAATGGCAATTGAATTTATCAGCAGATATAGGGGGTTTTCTAAAATTAACCACCTTGGTTCAAAAAAGGAGCCATTTTTATTTATAATATCTTATGACAAGTCAAAAATTTATGTAGAACCATTAAAGAGTTTAAGTGGAGATATAGCTTACAGTTTTGATATTAATAGTAGATTAGATATAGAAAAAAAGGCAATTTTAGAGAAGTATCCTATAGGTTATAAATCTTATTTAAACTATTTTTATAAAGTAAAAGAGGAGATAAAAAGAGGTAATACATATTTGTTGAATTTAACATTTAAGACAAAAATTGAGACAAACCTTACTCTATTTGAGATATTTGCAAGAGCAAAAGCACCATACAGGTTATTAATAGATGATAGTTTTGTATGTTTTTCGCCCGAGTGTTTTGTAACAATTAGAGATAATGTAATATCTACTTTTCCAATGAAAGGAACAATCGATGCATCAATTGATAATGCAAAAGAGAAGATACTTTTAGATGAAAAAGAGAGTGCAGAACATACTATGATTGTAGATTTAATGAGAAACGATTTAAATATAGTTGCTTCTGATACGAGTGTTCCTAAGTTTAGATATATAGATAAGATAAAAGCAGGAGATAAAGATCTTTTGCAAGTTAGCTCAAGAGTAGAAGCAAAGCTAGAAGATAATTGGAGTAGCCGTTTGGGAGATATTTTAGATAGCTTAACTCCAGCAGGTTCAATTACAGGAACACCAAAGAGAAAAACTGTAGAGTTAATAGATGAGATAGAGCCAGATAGCAGAGGGTTATATTCGGGTATTTTTGGTATATATGATGGGCTTAATATGCAATCGGCTGTTATAATTAGAGCTATATCAAAAGAGAAAAACTCTTTTTATTACCATAGCGGGGGTGGTATAACTATCGATTCTGACCCTAAAAGTGAGTATCAAGAGATGTTAGATAAGATATATCTACCACTACTTTAGGCAACTATTAAAAATTCAATACCTTAACTTTTTAACTTTATGCAAACAGTGCCATTAGCATAGATACTAAAAAAATCAATATACAATATCCAAAAGTTACTCTATTTCATATTTGATGCTAAGTAATTAACAATTAATCTCCGGACCCTCGAATTCATTCGAGGTAAAAAAAGTTTAAACTTTAATAATAGTCGCGAATGAATTCGCATCATAATAGATATATCTATTTTGTAATCTAAAAACTCACCCAAGTTTAATTTACTACAATAAAAGCTCTTTTGCTAGATAGTTTGCAACGGCATCTTCATCGTTTGTATGGGGCAATACAACAGTTGCCAACTCTTTAAGTTCATCAATTGCATTTGCAACTGCAATTTTATTTTTAGCTAAATTAAACATACCAATATCGTTATGACTATCACCAAATACGGTAGTTTGCGATATATCTACACCTTCTATCTCTTCTAAAGTTTTAAGTGCATGTGCTTTGTCTCCTTTTGGGTCTAAAATGGTTGTAAAATAGCAATCAAAATAGGGGTCTTTACTGCTTTTTACCTCTATACTTTTACCCAACACTTTTTTTAACTCTAAAGTTAAGGCATATGCTTCATCTTTGGATGAGAGATATACAATTTTTAAGTTTTTATCCTTTGCAGTATGACTCTTTTTAGAGAATATTCTATTTCTATTTTTCATAGTTTTTAGTAACTCTTTTTGGTAACTATTTGCCTCTTTTGGGTAGTAGAATGTTTCGCCTTTATCTTCGTAAGCAACAATTAGTGGCTCTAGGTTTAGTAGAGTTTTTGATATATTTAAAATCTCGTCTCCTAACTCTTTGTTAATTGCTCTCATGCTAACAATTTCACCACTTGGCATAGCAATTATTGTGCCATCTAGTAAAATCATAGGCTCTTGTAGATTTAACCCTTTAAGTAACTCTGTAACACCAGTATAGCTTCTTGCAGTTGCAACTGTCAATTTATTGTTTTTAGTGGCTTTGTTCCATACCTCTTTTGTGTAACTGCTTAGAGTTGTATCGCTTCTAAGTAGAGTAAAATCTAAATCACTTAAATATAGCATTTATGCTCCTAAATATCTTCTTTAATATCATCTCTTCTCCAGTGTTTTGGGTCCAAAAATGTATCTTCATGTATATGGGCAAAAGAAGCTTTTACAGTTCTAAAGAGATTTTCGTGCGACTCTTCTAACTCTCTTAGCCACTCTTTTGTCTGAGCCCTGTTATAAGGCATTTTGGTAGCAATTTTCATTGC
>JALSPE010000144.1 GCA_026986085.1 Campylobacteraceae bacterium
TTCTCTATCTTTTCTTTATTTATAGTTGAGCCCTGTTTTAACTTATAAATAGGTATTAAATCTTTTGCTCTTAATACGCCAAAAAGGTTAGAGAATATTAGTAAATTCTCATCAATATACTCTTGTGCGCCTTTATCTAAATTACTATAATCAATATAGTCAAATGCCACTCCACTATATCTTTCTATAGCCTTTTTTACAGGAAAATTATAAATATCAACTCTATACTTTTGAATTTCGCTCTCTTTTTTTACCCCAAATAGTTCTTCTAACTTATCTGTGTTGCCACAATCTACTATCTTTTGATACTCGGATATTATCTCTTCTCTGCTTGGGTTTATAGTGCTTAAAACTAAGTTATCTAAATTTAAGTTGCCTTCTCCACCTAATGTTTTTGTTTCGCTTGGTGCTAATAGTATCTTCATTAAAGTCTCTTTATCTGTGCATTTGCTAAAAGCTGAGAGTTAAAGTTTTTAATCTTCATAGCCTCTGCTTCTGAATTAAATGGTCCAACCAAAATTGTTCCACCACCACTTGTTACACTACTTCGTAAACCACTAAGTTCAAGTTTGGTAATTAACTCATTTGTAACATTAGCAGATGAGTGAAGAAGAATATAGTATTGCTCTTTTTGGCTTAGAGGTTGTATATTATCTACAGGTTGAGAAGTTTGATTATTTAAATTGCTATTGTAACTTATCTTATTTATTGGTGTAGAAACCTTTATGTTTTTGCTCTCTACCACTCTTTGAGGTTTAAATCTCTCATAGCCACCAAAGTTATAGTATCGTCTTGCTCCCAAATAGTGGCTACTGTAATATGGGCTGTTTAAAGAGCTAACAATCACCCTTTTTTTAGCACTACTTGCGTGTTGAAATTTGCCGTTACCTAAATATATACCAACATGTGTTGCAATGCCAGGGCGACTTCTTGAAGTTGCAAAAAAGACTAAATCCCCCTTTTGTAACTCATCTCTGCTAACTGGTGTGCCTGAATTAAATTGGTCATTTGCTACTCTTGGAATCTCTACACCCATAGTTCCAAATGTGTAGTAAGTTAATCCAGAGCAGTCGTAGCAACCATCATTCTCTGCACCCCAAACATACTTATGACCCATTGTCTCCCTCTTTAGCCTATCTAAAGCTCTCTGGCTTGGTGTAAAGCGAACCTTTGGTTTATGTATAGAGTAATCGATTCTTCTCTTAGATGAACATCCGTTTATATATAGTGCAATAGCAATTAATATAGCAAAATTAATCTTCGAGTATATCATTCATCCTCTTTGTATCTTTGTCTCTATTTGGGTCTTTAGTTGGCTTTCTTAACTCATAAATTGTTGTCGAAATTAGCACAATTGCTATTAATGCTATTGCAAAGTGTAGCATATTGTTATTTGGTGTAAATAGTTGCCCCGCACTTATATCCATAATCTATCTCCCTCATGTTATCAGCATCGCATCGCCATAACTATAGAAGCGATACCTCTTTTTAATAGCTTCATTATACACTCTTAAAGTTTCATCTCTGCCTATAAAAGCACTAACTAGCATAATTAGAGTGCTTTTTGGTAGATGAAAATTGGTTAATAGATAATCTACCCTAATTGGCTTATTGTTTGGGTGTAAAAATAGATTACACTCTCCACTTGCCTTTTTAACTCTTGCATAATACTCTATAGTTCTAGTAGCTGTTGTCCCTACTGCCAATATCTTAGCCTCACTATCTATTACAGTTTGAGACTCTTTTGGAATAGAATAATACTCTGAGTGCATAGAGTGCTCTAATATATTATCCACCTCAACACTCTTGAATGTTCCAGCCCCTACATGAAGAGTTAAAAAGTGGGTATTGAATTTAGATTTTAACTCATTTAAAAGTTTATGTGTAAAGTGCAAAGATGCAGTAGGAGCAGCAACAGAACCAGCACTTTTGGCAAAGAGTGTTTGGTAATCTCTCTCATCTGATTCTCTATCTTCTCTATTTATATATGGAGGCAAAGGAATATGTCCAATATCTTCTAAAATATCTATTAACTCTTCAAAATTTAAGAGCTTTTCGTCTTTGTAAAATTTAACCTCTCTACTTCCATCTATATTTAACTTTTGCACTTTTGCAATTAAGCCTTTATCTAACTCTAATAGTGTATCTACTTTTACTTTTCCTTTTATCATAACCGTAAAATTGCTATTGGCAAGAGGCTTAATAATCAATAACTCTACCTTGCCACCACTGCTCTTTTTGCCAAAGATTCTAGCTTTAATTACTTTTGTATCATTTAAAAATATATCTACACCCTCTGGAATATAATCTAATAATCTATTAAATGTGGTATGCTCTATCTCTTTTGTAGCTCTGTTATAAATTAGTAATCTTGCACTATCTGCTGGTTTGGCAGGAGAGTTAGCAATTAACTCTTTTGGTAAATTATAATCGTAAGAGTCTCTCTTAATATCTATGTTATTTTGGGAGTTTTGCTTTTTCATCGCTCTCTTTATCTTCATCTGTAGTGTCATTATCCTCTTTATACGGATTTATAGCCTTAGCAACCAATATAGATACCCCATACAAAATAATAAGAGGAGCAGCCATCAATAGTTGCGTTACAATATCTGGTGGGGTTAAAAGTGCTGCAACAATAAATATAATTACAATCGCATACTTAAAAAAACCAATTAATGTTCTCTCTGTTACTATTCCAATAGAGGCTAAAAAATATACAACCATTGGTAGCTCAAAAGCCAAGCCAAAGCCAAATAGAATCTTTCCAAAAAACCCAATATAATCTTCTATATTTATAAGTGGAGTATATAAAAAAGCTCCAAAAGAGACTAAAAATTGAAAGCCAAATGGTGTTACAATATAATATGCAAACAAAACTCCAATAGCAAACATTATTGTAACCCCAATTAAAAAAGGAAGAGCCATCTTCTTCTCATTATCATACAATCCGGGTGCCACAAATAGCCAAAGTTGCCATAAAATTATTGGGATAGATAAGAATACACTAGCATACAAAGATACCTTTAGCGCAACTAGAAAAACTCCTCCTAATTGATGCGTTGTTATACTACCCCAAAATACACCATCTTTAGCCTCTTTTTTATCTAAAGTTGCTGTATATCTAGCTAAATCTTGAATTATCTTTGCTAAAGTTTTCTCTTTTGGGGTAGAGCTATTATCATCAATTATATTTTGTGCACTCTTATATGCCCTTTCTCCCATTGAGATATTACTATCTTTTGTAGTAATATTTAACTCATCTATTGTAGAGCCTATATTCCACTCTCCCTCTTTACTCTTTTTGACAATCTTTCCAGCTTCACTTAATGCGCTATCTAGTGGTGCAGTTACCCAGCTAAGTATTGGTTTGTAGAATATAAAAGATACTACAAAACCAATAATAAGTGCAAGTGCAGATATTGCAATTCTTTGTCTAAGCTCTACTAAATGTGGTTTAATATCACTAAACACTATGCATCCTCTTTGTCTATATTTTTATCTAAATGTTTAAATCCCGTTGGCTCTTGCGTTTTACTCTTTTGTTCTTGCTCTTTTTTTGTTTCATTTTTACTTTCTAAGTTTTTAAACCCACTACTATCTCTCTTATCTTCAATATCTCTATCTAGCTCATCAAACTCTGCTTCTGCCTCTTCAAACATCTCATCAAATAGTTTATCATCATTTATATCAGTTGGTTCAAAATTCTCTAGTTGAGCACTCTGCTTAACGCTATCCATCTCTTTGGCCGCTACATTTTTAAAAGAGCTTAAATCATTTTTTGCTCTATCTAACTCAGCCCTATACTGCATTACCTCTTGACGCAAATCATCTACTCTTAACTCCTCTTCAAGAGTAGATTTTGTATCATCTACCATCCTTTTTAACTTTCCAAGGCTTCTTGCTATAGTTTTCATTGTATCTGGTAATTTATCTGGTCCTATAAAAAGCAGTGCAACAACGGCAATAAGTAGTATCTCTGTAAAACCAAGCCCAAACATATATATTCCTAAATTTTTTAGCTATTTTATCCAATTTTTATTAAAAAGGTTATGAACCTAATATAAATAGAGCCAACTCATCTCCTAAAAATAGTTCTCTGTTGTAATATCTCTTATCTTTTAAAACTAATTTTTTCTCATCTGTTAAAATGTCAGCTCTTTGTTGCATATTTTTACTTAAAATATCTCTATCTATACCTACAATAGAGCGAAGCCCAAGTAGTATCTTCTCAGTTATTATATCATTGCTATTTAACTCTTCAACTCTATTAAAGTGTGGCTCTTTTATAAATTTATCTAAATTTGTGTGGGGGTATAATCTTCTATTATCTATAAACCCCACTGCTCCTGCCCCAACCCCTAAATACTCTCTATATTGCCAATACCCTAAGTTGTGCCGACTTTGATATAGACCATAATTAGATACTTCATACTGCTTAAAACCTCTACTTTGAATATAATCTCTTAAAATAAAGCTCAACTCTTCACTATCTTTTTTAACATTTGGAGTTTTGGCAAAAGCTGTAGCTTTCTCTATAATCAATTCATAAGATGATATATGGTTAATTGGCAATTTAAATGCTTGTTGTAAGTCGTAGAGCAAAAGCTCTTTTGTATCTCCTACTAAATCATAAATTATATCTAAAGAGATATTTTCAAACCCAACACAGTGAGCATTCTCTATAGCTAATATAGCATCTTTTGCACTATGGGCTCTGTTTAATACTCTTAATTTATCTTCTCTAAAACTTTGAACACCAAAACTAACTCTATTTACGCCTAAATCTCTCATACCCTCTAGCCACTCTTTAGTTGCAGAGTTTGGATTTGCCTCAACTGTTATCTCTATGTTGCTATTGGTGTAGTTTTGTAACTCTTTAAAAATATTTTCATACATTTTTGGAGCTATAGTAGAGGGTGTTCCCCCACCTATAAAGATTGTATCTACACTCTCTACACTCTCTAGTTGCTTACTCAAAGATACCTCTAAAGCTCTCATATAATTACTATAGTAACCCTCTAAATTAGTAAATGAGTTAAAGCTACAGTAGCTACATTTAGAGTCGCAAAAGGGTATATGTAAATATAAAAGCATAGTAATCAACTTATAATAGAATTTTAGATAGAATTTTACCAGAAATTTTAAAATTATAGATTTAAAAACAACAAATTGTAATAGAACTCTATTGCAATATAGGTTTAATTATTAGGGGTAAAAGATGAGTAAATTTCAAGAGTATCGCCCCAATGTTGCAGCTGTCGTGTTATCTAGCCAACATCCTAAAAGAGTAGAGTATCTTTTAGCAAAGAAAAAGGGTGTTCGCAGAGCTTGGCAATTTCCTCAAGGTGGAATTGATGGAGTAGAGACTCCAAAAGAGGCTCTTATGCGTGAGTTAAGAGAAGAGATAGGAACAGATGAGGTTGAGATTATTGCAGAGTATCCAGAGTGGATTCGCTATGATTTTCCAGACAACAATAAAAAAAAGGGCGATAAGATGTATCCCTTTAAGGGACAAAACCAAAAATATTTTTTAGTTAAATTAAAAAAAGATGCTGTTATAAGGTTAGATTTGGATAAAAAGCCAGAGTTTGAAGATTATACCTTTGTAGATGAAGAAGTTTTGTTTAAAAAGGCTCTTTATATGAAGAGAAGAGCCTATAGAAGGGTTATAGATTATTTTAAAGAGAAAGGGTTTATTTAATGTTGGTTGTTCAAAAGTATGGAGGAACAAGTGTTGGAACTCTAGAAAGAATAGAGAGTGTTGCCTCTCGTGTTGCAAAAGCAAGAGATGAAGGAAAAGATTTAGTTATAGTTGTATCTGCAATGAGTGGAGAGACAAATAAACTTATTGAGTATGCTCACTACTTCTCTTCAAACCCTAGTAAAAGAGAGATGGATATGCTACTTAGCTCAGGAGAGAGAGTAACAGCAGCACTTTTAGCAATTGCTTTAAATGAGATGGGGCATAGTGCTATTGCCCTAACTGGTCGTCAAGCTGGAATTACTACAGATAATACTCATACATATGCAAGAATCGAGACAATTGAGACAAGTAGATTAAAAACAGAGATTAATAATGGCAATATCGTAATAGTTGCAGGTTTTCAAGGTATTAATAAAAATGGAGAGGTTACAACTCTAGGTCGTGGTGGAAGCGATTTAAGTGCAGTTGCACTTGCAGGGGCTCTAAATGCTGATGCTTGTGAGATATATAGCGATGTAGATGGAATATACACAACAGATCCACGAATTGAGCCAAAGGCTAAAAAGTTAGATGTTATATCGTATGAAGAGATGCTGGAGTTATCAAGTCTAGGTGCAAAAGTTTTACAAAATCGCTCAGTTGAACTTGCAAAAAAGATGGGTGTTAAGATTGTTGCAAAGAGTAGCTTTAGTGATAATGATGGGACTGTAATAACAGAATTAGATAAGCAAGGAGATAATATGGAAGAGGTGTTAGTAAGTGGAGTAGCATTAGATAGAAATCAAGCAAGAGTATCTCTAAGAGGGGTAACAGACCGTCCTGGAATTGCAGCAGAGATATTTAGTAAATTAGCAAATGAGAATATTAATGTAGATATGATTATCCAAAATGCTAGTGAAAATAAAACTACAAATCTTGGATTTACTGTTCCTCAAAACGAGATAGAAGATGCTAAAAAAGTGATAAATAGCTTTGACCACGATATAGAGAGTGCCGATTATGATGAGAGTGTAGTAAAGGTATCTATAGTGGGTGTTGGTATGAAGAGCCATAGTGGCGTAGCAGCAACTGCTTTTAGTGCATTGGCAAAGAGTGGAATAAATATCGAGATGATATCAACAAGTGAGATAAAGGTATCTATGATTATAGATGAAAAGTATGGCGAATTGGCTGTGAGAGTTTTGCACGAAGTTTACGGATTAGATAAGTAATGGATTTTAGTGAGTGGACACTAAGTGCAATTAGGGAGTATGACTCATCTTTTAGCTGGATGGAGGAGTATCGCTTTAATTGGATTCCACAAGTAAGTAGCGCACTATCTAAAATATTAGAGGGCTACACAGTAATTGTTGTTACAGACAGAGAGTTTAAGTGGTATAGCGACTATATTATAGATAGAGTAAACAGTGTTAATAAAAATAGGCCATTTATTCCGGTTTATAATATAGATGCACTATTTCCACAAGCATATAGCTTAAATGAAACAATGGAGCTAGACTCTTTGTATGATATGTTCGATATCTCTTTTGCAAATGGTTATCTATTTTGGTATATTGGCTCTGGAGAGCATAGACACTATGAGTATATAGAGCAAAATAAAAGTAATATAATTTGGAGATTAAACCACGAAGTAGAGGGTATATTTAGCTTAAAAAAGGGAGATGATTTAATAGATATAAAATTAATTCAAAGTTTTAAACTATTTGATAAAGCCCTAGAAGCAGCACTAGTAGGAGAAGTAGAACTTTGAAAATAGAACCAATATCTCAAGTTGTAATTAGTAACGACTACAAAGGTGTAATCGAAGCTCTAAAAGAGTCCTCTCCAAAAGAGTCTAGGTTTGAGCTATTTATAAAAGATGATAGTAATTTTTTGGTAAGTGATGCAAACGAGGTAATAGCAAAGGCGTATCTGTCATCTTTAGAAAAGGTTTTTATATGTTTAGGAGCAAATACATTTTCGGATATTGTTCAAAATAGGTTACTTAAAATTATAGAAGAACCTCCTAAAAATAAAGAGTTTATACTTATTACCCCTCTTAAATCAGCACTTCTACC
>JALSPE010000145.1 GCA_026986085.1 Campylobacteraceae bacterium
CATTTGCAAAGTGTTTTAGAAAGATACAATGGTGTTAGAAAACATGCCACCGATTTTAGTTGGCACAGATACAAAAGTAAAATATTAATAGCCGATAGCATAGCACTTGGCAAAAATTTTATGCGAAAAAATGCAAAATACTTAAAAAAAGCCAAACAAATATATGGAATAGACAAAGAGATAATCACAGGTTTTATCAGAGTAGAGAGTAAATTCGGAATGTTTGGTGGGGAATATAGTGTGCTTAATGCCCTAACAACACTTGCATTTAATAGAAATAGAAAACAGAGATTTTTCAAAGAGCAGCTAGAAAAGATGTTTGTATTAGCAAGAAGAGAACACTTAAGCCCTTTGAGTTTAAGAGGCTCTTTTGCTGGTGCAATGGGATGTGTGCAACAGGTGCCATCGATATATCTAAAATATGGCGTTGATTTAGATGGCGATGGCAGAGCAAACCCAAATTCAATGGCAGATTGCATAGGCTCAATAGCCAAATTTCTACACCACCAAGGCTGGAGCAACAATCTACCAACCATAGTAAAAGCAGATGTAAATGGAAATGGCTTTAGAAGCTTAAAGAGTGGTTACAGAAGCAGATATACTCTGAATACTCTTGCAAACTTTGGAATAAGCCCAAAAGAGCCTTTTTATGGAAACAGTG
This sequence comes from Campylobacteraceae bacterium, assembly GCA_026986085.1. GTDB lineage: Bacteria > Campylobacterota > Campylobacteria > Campylobacterales > Sulfurovaceae > JAADEQ01. The sequence continues at coordinate 662 of JALSPE010000145.1, forward strand.
CATATTATATTAGACTATATGACAATGGTGTATATGATATCTATCTTGGAGATAGAAATTATAGAATAATCACAAGATATAATGCTTCAAAAGCCTATGCCACGATAATTGCATTGTATGCTAAAGCTATGAGACAATGACGCTAAGCTGAAAGCTAAATGCATAAAGCACAAAGCTTTTTGCTTTCAGCTTTTAGCAATGAAATAAAGCTTATTTCATTGGCATTGGGAATGAGGGAGGGAAAAACTAATTCCCTAAGCGACTATCGCTCTTATCCAAAAGCGAAGCGTAATAAGTACTGCCATCGGCAAATGTGTTTACCGTAAGCTTAGAGAAATTATCCAAATAATCCCAAAATGCTTGTAGTGCCTCTTTGTCTTCAATATTATGCTCTTCAATAGCCTCTCTCATAGTTCCAAGCCACTCAATACGAGCTTTTTCATTTATAGAAAAATCATCATGAAGTCGCACCATATACTCATCCATATCTTGACCCTCTTTATCCTCTTCATACACCTTTGGACCACCACAAATTTGAATAAAAAATTTAGAGTTTTTAATCTTAACTTTTTCAAACTCATCTTCATCTTGTGGAAAGAAATGAGATATTTCACTCTCATAAATCTTATCATAAAATCTATACATAAGCTCTTGCATACCCTCTACACCACCAACTGCCTCTAAAAACTCCTTAGGAGGATTTTTAAACTCAACACCTTCGCCTTTAATAACTTTACTAATCTCTAAACCCATAAACTACCTTTTTATTAATATAACTTTTCTCTCAATGCTAAATTACTTTTAGCAAAGATATTTCTATAGTTTTCAATACTATTTTATAAAACTTATATTAAAAAGAACTATCACTTATAAAAAATTTTCTAAATTAATTAAAAAGTGCTACTTTAATCACAATAAATCTTCAACAAATCACTATAATACTCAACTCTTCTATCTCTAAAGAATGGCCAAATATCTCTTACCTCTTTGCTTCTGCTTAAATCTAAATCGCAATATAGTATCTCTTCACCCTCACCTGCTCTAAGCAAAAAT
>JALSPE010000146.1 GCA_026986085.1 Campylobacteraceae bacterium
GTTAAGGCACTACCAACCTCTTGGTTATTATTATCATACGCTGTAACTTTTATATTTTTAACACCCACTTCTAAACTATCTTTAACTCCGTTTAAGTTAAAGTCTCTATAGACCATACCACTTATATCTGCATACCCCAATACACTTAATGCACAGAGTGAAATAAGGCCTTTTGTAATACCTACTTTTCCCATAAATAACACCTTTTACTTAAGATACTCCAATAAATGGAGTTTTCAATACCTAATAATATAGTAATTTTTTTAATAACTGTTAAAATATGTCATATTGTTATAGAAAAAATGGATATATTTTTAATATACATACGGTTTTATGGATATTTTTGTATAATTTATGCTAAATTAAAAGAATTAAAAATTAAATACTTAACTTTTGCACTTTAATTTTAAAGAAAACAGTCCCATTGAAATAGATACTGAAAAAAATTCAATATACAATGTCAGAGATATTAAAACGAACAAAAGTTAAGTTATTTCATATTTGATATTATAAAAATTAAAAAATATTTTGGATCCTCGAATTTATTCGAGGAAAAAAAGTTTAAACTCTAGTAGTAAGCCCAAATAAACGCGAATGAATTCGCGTGTTGTTTTGTTTGAAATTGCTTTTTAGTATATATTTTTTAATTATTATTTAAAGAGCTCTTACTCTTTTTATATCTTTACCACTCTTTTTAAAGCAGTAAATACCTTTAGTTTGTGGAGTATCTATAATTTTTTCACTGCCCCAGTATATAGTTGTTGGTAGAGAATTTAAAGTTATACTTTTTTTTCTAACACCTGCTCCACCACAATCAGCAGTAGCTATGGGTGAACTGTTTCTTTTATATAATGCATATGTCTCAATATTCAATCTTGAGCCATTTAATTTACTATCAACACCTAAAAGCTTCCAGCTAATTGATGACGAAGATATACAACTTGATGATAGTGGATAGTAAAGAATATCTATATCTCTGCTTCCATTAGTAGATAGACATATAGTTCCCTCATTAGAGAGGGTTCTCATATTCGAGTTTTCTATATTACTGTTTTTATGATTCTCTTTTTTTGCTCCCGTATGAGATATTGTAACACAACTTGTTAATAGTATAATAAAAGTCGAAGCTAAAAATATATTTTTCAAAATAACTCCTTTTTATCTTATTATACTATATGTTGCTTTTATGTTACATTGAAATTACTTTTTACTCTTCTCTTTATCTAAAATTCTTTTTATTGTTGCAAGTAGTCTATCTTCACTTGGCATACCCTCTATTATATCTGCAACATTACCCTTTTTATCTAATATAATTAAAAATGGTATGCTTCCTCTCCATTGTGCTCTTTGAGATATATAGTATAAAAAATCACCTGCATCTTTACTTGATACTAAATCGTAATTAATAGCTTTACCAGACTTTATAAAATCTTCTAACTCTTTTACTGGTTTTTTAAAATATGCTTTTGCTCTTGGGTCTTTTGCCTTATTATCCAAGAACCACTGCACTTTACTCATATCTATAGCTTTTGAGCCACTCTTTTTAAACTTTAATAACTCTTTAGCTGTAACTTTTGGTGATGTCTCTATTGCTACAATTCTTAAATCATTTTTATACTTCTCTTGCAGCGTGACATGATGAGGAATACTAAGCAAACAAGGTCCACACCAAGTTCCCCAAAACTCAATAAATACAATCTTTCCCTCATATGGAGATACAATCAAACCCTCATCTGTGCCTCTAAATGTCAGCTCTTTTCCAGATGCTGTTTTAACTTTAAATACCTCTTTTTGTGTATTTGCTCCATATATAAATGTAGCTAACAGCAAAAAAATTGATAATATCCTTCTCATTATCTAACCTTTTTTATTTAATTTTATCTACTCAACTATTAATTATAGCTTGTCTATGTGTATTTATTGTTGATATTTAAAGTAATAAATGTATAATAGTTTTATGATTGAATTAATAAAAAAAGAGATTAAAAAAGTTGTTATAGGACACGATGAACTAGTTGATGCTATTTTAATTGCTATGCTCTCTAGTGGACATATCTTAATAGAAGGGATTCCAGGTGTAGCAAAAACTACTACTGTTAATGCCATTTCAAAAATATTTGGATTTGATTTTAAGCGTATTCAATTTACGCCCGACCTTCTTCCACTAGATATTATTGGTAACGAGATATATAACCCTCAAAAGGGTAGCTTCTCTATAAAACATGGGGCAATTTTTACAAATTTATTATTGGCAGATGAGATAAATAGAGCTGCCCCAAAGGTGCAGTCTGCCCTACTTGAAGCTATGGCAGAGAAGCAAGTTACAATAGGTGAGCAAAGCTTTATCCTGCAAGAGCCATTTACTGTTTTAGCAACTGCCAATCCAAATGAGCAAGAGGGAACTTACCAGTTACCAGAAGCTCTGCTAGATAGATTTATGCTAAAGGTTAATGTTGGCTACAACAGTTATAGTGAAGAGTTGGATATTATAGAGAGAGTTGCAAATAAAAACTTTGGCAAAATAGAGCAAATTATAGATTTAGATAGCTTTAAAAAGATGCAGCAAGATATAGAGCAAATACACTTTCAGCAAGAGTTAAAAGAGTATCTATTAAATCTAATATATGCTACAAGAGAGCCAAAAAAATATAACTTAGAAGATATTCAAGAGTATATAAACACAGGTGTTGGTCCTAGAGGAAGTATAGATCTATACAAAGGGGCAAAAGCTTACGCATATCTAAATAAAAGAGATTTTGTAACACCTAGTGATATTGCCAAAAGTGCCTATTTAGTAATGGCTCATCGCCTTAAATTAAACTATAAAGCAGCAGCAGAAAATATCGATAGCTATACAATTATAAAAAGAGTTTTAGAGGGGATAGAAGCTCCATAATGGATAAAAATAAGCTACTACAATTTAAGAGTAATAAAAGGCTCTTTTCCAAACTTCAAGGCGAACACAAAAGCCTATTTAGTGGTAGTGGAGTAGAGTTTTTAGAGCTTAGAGAATACTCTACTTCAAATAGTGCAAAACATATAAACTGGAAGCGAAGCCTAAACTCAAATACTCCACTTGTAAATATTTACACAGACGAGAGAGAGTTAAATATTACCCTTGTGTATCTAATTAGTGGCTCACTAGAGTATAAAGATAAAAAAGAGTTAGCAAGAGATATTTTGGCAACCTTAAGTTACAGTGCAACCAAATTTAATGAAAGGCTCACTATTATACTATTTAGCAATAAAGTTGAAGCTATATACTCTTCATTAAAAGCTATTAATGGTTTTGAATTTAGTTACCACATTACCAATAATCTAACCCATTTAGGCAAGAGTATAGATTATAATAATTTAAGCTTTTTTCTAGAGAGTTACCTAAAGGAGCGCTCTTTAATATTTTTAATTGGCGATTTTTTAGATAAAAATATAGATATCAAATCTATCTCTCTTAAAAATGAACTATTTGCACTCTTAGTTAGAGATAAAAGCGAAGAGAGCATAAATGCAAAAGGGGAGATAGAAGCAAAAGACCCAATTAGCTTAAAAATAGAGAGGCTATTTATAAGTAGAGCTAGTGCTAAAAGTTACAATAACAAATTTAAAGAGCAAGATAAAAGCCTCTTTAAAGAGTTTAATAGATACGGTATAAAATATACAAAATTTTATAAAAGTGAAGATATTTTAGAAAAGTTAAAAAGGTTAATTAGTGGATAAGATAGAAGATATTATAGAGTATATGCCAACCCCGTTAGACAGCATAGATATTACTCTTATTGCATCTGCCCTATTGATAATTTTACTAATAATTTACAAAAGTTTAAAGTATCTATTTAGAAGAAGAGAAAAAGATGCAAAAACAAAACTAAAAGAGTTAAAAGTATCAAACAAAGAGTCTCTTTTTAAATTTACACACCTTGCAAAAGAGATTGATAACTCCAAAAAATTACAAAATTTACTAAAAGAGCTAGAGCCATATAAATACTCTAAAACTCAAACAAAAGTGCCAAATGAGTTAATTAAAAGTATAAGAGAGTATATAGATGGGCTCTAATTTTACTCTACTCTACCCCTACTATCTATTGCTAATTCCACTATACTACGCAATTAAATACTTTATAAAAAAGAGATTTAGCCAAGATATCTTCTCTAATGTAAAGTTGTTAAAAGAGGTCTCTAAACAAAGCTTCTCTATTGCAAAATTTTTAGAGTTTTTGACTATATTTTTTATAACAATATCACTTGCAACTCCTGTTAAAAAAGAGTTTAAAGTAGTTACAAACCAAGAGGGCTTATCTATTGCAATAGCACTAGATGCCAGTAGCTCTATGCAAGAGCAAGATAGATTTAAAATTGCAAAAGAGGTAATAAAAAAGTTTTTAAAAGAGCGAAAAAGTGATGAAATTGCCCTAATTCTATTTGCAGATAATGCCTATGTTGCATCTCCTCTTACTTATGATAAAAAATCTTTAATCAAAATGTTAGAGTATATTAAATTAGGAGTAGCAGGTTCAAGAGAGACTGCCCTAAATGAAGCCCTTTATAAAAGTGCAAAACTATTTAAAAATAGAAATGGCAAAAAGATATTAATACTCCTTAGCGATGGAATAGATAGCACAAACTCTATAACAAAAGAGCAAACACTAAAAGAGGTAAAAAAAGCAGGGCTAAAGATTTATACTATCGCTCTAGGCAAAAAAGGCGATATAGATATAAACTTTTTGAAAAAATTGGCAAAAAATAGTGGTGGTAGATTCTACTTAACATCAGAACCTAAAAATCTTAAATCTATCTACCAACAAATAGACAAACTGCAAAAAAGTAAAATAGTAACTACAAAAACAATCCAATATAAACACCTCTATAAATTTACTTTAACTTTAGCTCTTATCTCTTTGGTAGCTCTTCTATACTTTGCAAGGCTCTCTCTTCTATCAACTTTTATAACAATTACACTAATTCTACTCGCAATTTTTATACCAACAACCAACAAAAATATACCTACAAAAGATAGAGCAAATATAGAGTTAAATATTGCCCTAGACCTTAGCCAATATATGCTTAGCGACGACATATATCCAAATAGACTAGAGTTTGAGAAAGCAAAGATACTAGAGTTATTAAATAGCCTAAAGGGTGAAAAAGTAGCTCTGTATGGCTTTAGCGACAGAGCCTATCTAATATCTCCAGCAACCAATGACTACAATCGCTTAAAATATGCACTAAAACATATAAATATAGACTCTATAGACAATAAAAAACTATCTCTTTTAAATCTTTTAAAAGGAGTAAACAGCACCTCTAAAAGTAAAAATTTAATAATTTTAAGTAGTGGTGGAGTATCAAAAAATCTTAGTAGTGCCATCGAGTTTGCAAATAACATAAAGATAAAACCAATTATATATGCAATAGGCACAAAAACAGGAGGAGCTATAAAAATTAATGGTAAACTATTAACAAACAGTAGTGGCGATATAGAAGTAATTTCACTAAACTCTGCACTTAAAGAGTTTGCAACCAAAACGGGTGCTAAATATATTAAAGCCAATAGCAATAATCATCTATATAGCTATATAAAAAAGCTAGAAAAAAGCCAAATTAAAACAAAAAACAGTAATCAAAAACTAAATATATATCTGCCGTTAATTGCATCTTTAGCTTTTTTATTAATTGCCACTGCAAAGAGGAGAAAAATTTGAAATCTACTATAGTAAAAAAAAGAGAGTTTGCACTAAAATACAAAAGAGTAAAATTACTATTTTTAATATTTATAACTATCTCTACTACTACTATTTATGCCAATACAATTAATAATTTAAAACACACTCTTGCCCAACAAGAGTATAAAAATAAAAACTATAAAGAGGCACTAGAGAGATTTAAAAAACTTCCAAGAGACAATACAACACTGTTTGAAATAGCCTCTACACTATATAGATTAGGCAGATATAAAGAGGCAATTGCCTACTATAAAATGGTAAATAGTGCCTCTTTGCAAGGGTTGGTATATTACAATTTGGCAAACTGCTACTATAAATTAGGTAATTACAAAATGGCATCAAGGCTATATAAAGGTGCATCAAAATTTAAAAAGGTATCTAAAAAAGCTATTAAAAACTTAAAAATAAGTAAGAAAAAAGAGTATTTTGCAAAAGCAGCCAAAATAAAAGAGTGCAAAGGCAAACAGTTATCTATTGGGGATGAAAAGGCAAAACTAGATGACTTTAACGACCCATTTGTATCTAGCAAATTAATTTTAGCAAAATTAAAAGAGTTAGATAAATCAAATACATCAAAAGATAAAAGTATCAAATTAAGAGAGAAAATAAATACCAAAAAAGTAGAAAAAAGCAAACAAAAAAGCAATAAAATATACAACTCAAAAAGCCTACAAGAGAGTAGAATAGAGCAAAAAATAAAAAATAAAAAAATAAAAACTCTTCTAATTCCCATAGAGTAAAAAAATTTTGTTAGAGTAGCATTTCTATACTATATATTTAAAAAAACTTGATACAATAAAACCTTATATTTAAAAAGGTAGTTTATGAGTAGAGAAATAGCTCTTAAAAAGATTGAGCAGTGTAAAAGAGATAAAATTCCATACCTAGATTTAAGTAAGATGAGTTTATCTAAAATTCCAGAGGAGATAAAAGACTTAGTATGGTTACAAAGGTTATCTATCTCAAATAACAAAATTGATGATATATCTATCTTAGAGTATCTTCCAAATATACATAAATTGGCATTGTCAAATAATTTAATTACAAATTTATCTCCACTTTATAGTAATAAAAGATTAAAATTTCTATTTATGAAAAATAATAAAATAAAAGATATCTCTCCTCTAAAAGATTTAAAAACTTTAAAAAAGATTGAAGCTAATAATAATAAAATTGAGTTAATTAGCCCTTTAAGCAATTTAGAGAAATTGGTATTTTTAGATTTGGCTTATAATAATATTAAAAATATTAACACTCTACCAAAACTTAAAGATTTAAGATGGCTATCTTTAAAGGGGAATGAAATATCTTTAGAAGAGAAAATTAGCTTAACTAATACTCTTCCAAACTTAGTATATTTTGCAAGATAGTTTATAAATCAATTGCATACTTTTTTAATGTATCTAAATCAATCAACTCAAGCATTCTCTCATGAGTTGCATGGATAAATATCTGAGGTGCCATATTATCCTCTATTGCTTTCAAAAAGGCATATCCACCCAAACACCAACTACTTCCTGCTTCTACACCAGCAAAATTAAATTCTGGTCGTGGAGTAGATAGGTCGTTGCCTACTGATTTTGAGTATTCTAAGAACTC
>JALSPE010000147.1 GCA_026986085.1 Campylobacteraceae bacterium
TATTAACTCAGCTGTAATTAGATGTGCCTCACAAAACAAAAATAGCTGTGCAATAGCAAAAAGACTTGGCTTTAGCCTCGATGGCAAAATTAGAGGGCAATTAATAGTAGATGAAAAAGAGGATACTATGCATATATGGACGCTTTTAAAAGATGAGTGGAAAAAATAACTTCTAATGCCTTTATTTTATGGCTAATTAGGTTTATCCACTAAGTAGTAACATAAAATTATAATCAAATATAATATAAAGGGGTAGAGATAGTAAACTGATAATATAATGTTACTTTCTATACACCTTTTCCCCTCTACGCCTATACTCCTTTGATATTTATTTGTGTTTAATTTTTATTAGCCACTTAGAACTTAATTCATCTTTTAACAAATGGATTTTTAGCTTTTAAAGATAGCTCATACCCCAAAGTAGATAAAGCATTATATAAAACCACAACCGAGACTTTGGCAAAAACTCCATTTTCTATTTTAGAAAGTGTTGCCCTACTAATACCTATTAGCAGGGCAAACTCCTCTTGCGTGTAGCCTCTCTCTTTTCTAAGTTGTTTAATTTTCTTTCCAAGCTCTTCTAAGTTCAAGTGGTATCTCCTTATACTCTTTATTATCCAAAGATAGTCTCCAGCTATCTATCATCTTTTCTCCAATACTTTTAAAGTGAGGGTTTTGCCCAATATACTCTTGCACCATCTCAATACCTTCTTTAAGTGCATTTAGGCACTCATCATATAAAAATTCAGCCTCTTTTTGGGTTAAATAGCAACTCTTAACTCCAAAATCAGTCAAACTATCTTTAGAGTGCCAAATTTTTTTACCATTTAGAGTAAGAGCTGGTTTATCTATATAGATATATGCTGTTGTAGTAACCACATCATATACAGGAGATAATTTAATTTGGCTAAAGTCATCATTAAAAAGTAAACCAAAATTTTTTAGATGAGCATCTCCATTTTTAACTAAGTAATTCATAACAATTAATTTAAATAGCTTTTTCATCTGAAGTGTTGGTTCATTTACATACTTATAGACAACCTTTGCAACCTGTTCGTAACTACCACTATATTTTTTGTGCTTATGCTTTCCAGTAAGAGATATAAGCTCTTCAAAACCAAAACTATTGCTATCAAACCTCTCTATAACCAAAAAGTTTTTATTCTTAGACAAATATATCTTTGGTATATCAAGCCCTGCAAACTCTAAAGTCTTCATAGTTAAATACTCATTCTCTGCCAAATATTTAAACTCACTACCCCAAGTTTTGATAATATAATCTTTATATTTCAAACTCTCTTTATCTTTCAAAAGTGCCAAAGTTTTGGGCTGAACTCCACTAATAGAATTTCTATCCAAAAAAGTTTTTAACAAATAGTTAAAGGTATCTTTGCTATCGCTCTTTAAAATAGAGTCTAAATCCAAATTTACCTCTTTATCACCACTTTTTGCATTAGTTATTTTATATTTAATTCTTCCTTCAATATTAGGCGATAAAAACTTAAAAAGTAAAAAATCATCTATATATCCATACTCTTTGGTAAGATAGTTTTTAAAAACTTCAAATAGATAACCCTCTGGCAAAAAAGTTTCAAAATA
>JALSPE010000148.1 GCA_026986085.1 Campylobacteraceae bacterium
CCCTCTACTTTTTTAGATTTTAACAAACCTTTTTTTATCTTTGCATATACTGCTTGACGAGATATGCCACACTCTTTAGCATACTCAGATGGCTTAATTAATCTACTCATACTAACTCCTTCTGTTTAATTGGACGCAAAATGAGCAAAGCCCATTTTACTACGCTGTCGCTGAGACCGACTCGGCGTGGAGCCCTCGCTCTTTGCGCTTCTGTTTAATTGGACGCCAAACGAACAAAGCCCATTTTACTACGCTAACGCTGAATTCTCTTCAGCAGAGGGCTCTCGCGCTTTACGCTCTTTGATTGGACGCAAAATGAGCAAGTTCGTTTGACTATGCTGTCGCTGAGACCCACTTGGCGTCGTGCTCTCGCACCTTGCGCTTTTATGGATGTAAAATGGGCAAAAATTTATTTTGCTGTGTTAATGCTCTCTCTTTGCTAGTTAAGCATATTGCAATATCTCTTAATTAGAAGAGAGGTTTTAACCTCCCTTCTATTCATCTTGCTCTTTTTTATTTATTCTATTTTAACCCAAATTATGCAATAGAAATCACTTGCATTGCAATATTCATTGTGCCGTGGGCATTTACAAAAAATCATCGCCGAACTTTTGGGTTAAGCTTAAATTTTTTGCAAATACCCACAACTCAAGCACTATCACTAATTTTACCAATCTTGTTACACAATTTGGGTTTAAATTAAAACCTCTTTTATTTACAGATAACCACTTATGTAGATATCTATATAAAGTTAGCACTTTTAAGTGTAACTCTTTATAGATATCTACTAACTTTAAACTCAGTTTAATACTCTTTACCCTCGATAACTGGAACAAAACAACACTCCTCTATCGCCTCGCTTGTAATTGTAGTTCCATTTTTATAATATCTTGTAATTGTTTGCAATCCATACTCTTCAACTGGTGCAATTAGTATGCCACCATCTGCTAACTGCTCAAATAGTGCATCTGGTATCTCTTGTGGGGCAGCAGAGAATATAATTCTATCAAATGGTGCAAACGAACTCCACCCTCTTGTTCCATCATCAAATTTAGAGTTTATATTTGTAATCTCTAATTCTCTAAACCTCTCTCTTGCCTCTTGAAGCAAAGAGTCTATTCTCTCTATTGTAAATACTCTTCTAAATATTTTAGAAAGAATTGCAGCTTGGTATCCACTGCCACAACCAATTTCTAAAACATTATCGCAGCCACTTGGCTCTAAATACTGTGTCATTTTTGCAACTGTTAATGGAGAGCTAATCCACTGTTGGCTATCCATAGGCAAAGCATCCAATTGGTAAGCTAAGTGTTTAAATATATCAGAGACAAATATCTCTCTATCTACACTCTTTAATGCATCTTTTACAATAGGATCTAGGGGAAACTTTTGCTCAATTTGCTTTACCATATTGTCAATTTTGTGTTGTCTCTTTTGTCTATCTAATTTTTGCATAAAAGAGTTTTGTTTCATAATCTCTGCCTACTTAATTTTATATTTTATATATTATATAATATAAAGAATAAAAAATCAACCATTTTTAGCTTATTATATTAAAAAATATATAAAAGTGTTTAATTTACACAACTTTACAACTATATTTTACACAATTTTTATTTTTATAGAAAAAATGGATTAATTTATTTGAATATAATTGACAACTATAGAGTTTAGTTGTCAATTATCTAATTTTATATATCTTCTTATTATCCTTACTTGATTTAAATCTATACTATATCTAATTAACTCCCTTGCATCATCCATTACAACTCCACCCATTGGAGCATAAATTGCGCTAGAACTTGCCATACCCTCTTTTGCAGAGTTGGCAACTAAAAGGTAACACTGGTTTACAACTGCTAATGCATTTGATATTATCTCTAAATGTCTTTTTCTGGGCATTCCCCACTGGCTTGGGGCAAAAATTATCTCTGCACCCTCTAGTTTTTGCCAAAGCTCTTTATATCTTAACTCAAAACATATCAGCAATCCACACTCAATACCATCAACATCAAACTTTACAATATCACTACCATCCCCAGCTTTCAAGAATAGATGTTCATTACCTAACTTAAAAAGCTTTTGTTTACGCTGTTTATGGATAATTTTACCCCTGCTTATTACAATAGCCTCATTATAGTAGTTGTCACTACTCTTTACAAGAATTGTCAATATTAATGTCTTGGAGTTTACACTCTTAATTAACTCTTCTATTGCATACTCTCCAAACTCACAAGCTTTATCTAAATTTTCATAGTCATAATCAGTTAAACAAACCTCTGGTGCCACAACTATTGTATCATCAGGAAGGGTTTTAAGATAGTGTAGTATTTTATCAAGATTTTTTTGGTAAATTGGACTGTTTTTTAACTGTAAAAGCGCCACCTCTTTTTGCATAAAAACTCCTACTGTATTTAGGTTTAACTATTGTATCTAAATATTGATACAAATTGGCTATAATTTCAGAATGCAAAAAGATGTAATAGTAATTGGTGCTGGTGCTGCTGGAATGATGGCAGCTATTAGCGCTGCTAAAAGTGGTTGTAGTGTTTTGTTGCTAGAGAAGTTATCTAAAATTGGTGCAAAGCTAAAAGCAACTGGTGGTGGACGCTGTAATTTAACCAATACTCTAAGCCAAGATGAGTTTATAGCCAAGTTTGGTAAAGAGGGGCGCTTTATGCAAGATGCTCTAAATAGTTTTAACAATTATGACTTGATAGATTTTTTTAAATCTATTGGGGTAGAGACAGATGCTCCAGATGGATTTAGAGTATTTCCAAAAGGGCATAAATCTACAACTATAATAGAAGCTCTAAAGCAAGAGTTAAATAGATTACAAGTAGAGATTTTAACCTCTGCAAGAGTTTTAGATATTAAAAAAATTGACAATAAAAGTTTTAGCGTTGCTATAAAAAATCAAGAGTTAAAAGCATCTAAAGTTATAATCTCAACTGGTGGTAAGGGTTATCCAACACTGGGTGCACAGGGTGATGGATACACTATTGCTAAAAATTTAGGGCATAAAGTTACAAAGCTCTACCCCGCAATGATGCCACTAAAAGTAAAAGAGAGTTGGGTGGCTAATTGTCGAGCCGATACTGTTGCAAAAGTTTTTATGCAAGTAGATTTAAAAAAGTATAAAAAATATAGTGCTACAGGCGATTTAATATTTACAAAAGATGGAATAAGAGGACCAGTTGTTTTAGACTTTTCACGCGAAATTACACCACTTTTAGATAAATTAGGAGAAGTTCCAATTTCAGTAAATTTAACAAAGGGGATGAATTTTGAAGATATTTTACTAGACTTTAAGAGTGCAGTTGCAACAGGTAAATATAAAACTACTCAAGAGTTAGTTCAAAGGCTTTTGCCTGAATCTATCGCCAAAGAGTTAATTAAAATAGCAAAAGCAGATGGCAATATCCCATTTGGTAAGCAAAAAGGGGCTATTAGAGATAATCTAATTAAACTATTAGCCAAAACACCATTAACAGTTACAGGGCATAGTGGCTTTGATATGGCTATGATAACAAGGGGTGGTGTAAGTTTAAAAGATATTAACCCAAAAACATTAGAGAGTAAGCTCTTAAATGGATTGCACTTTTGTGGAGAAGTGGTAAATTTAGATGGACCTTGTGGTGGATACAACTTGCAATGGGCATTCTCTAGTGGCTATTTAGCAGGGGTTAGTTGTTGCAGTCAATAAGATAAAAGTAAAATTTACTTATATTTGTTTATAATAGTTAATAGAAATTAAATACCAATAAATCAATTTTATTTAATTGTTTAATGCTGAAGCACAAAGCCCTTTTTGGAATCTTAAATTCGCATACAAATTACTTATTAAAATAAATTTTAAACAATACGGACACGCGAATTCATTCGCGTCTATTTGGGCTTTTTGCTAGAGTTTCAATTTTTTGCCTCGAATAAATTCGAGGGTCCAAAAATAAGAGCAGTAAACTTTACTTTAAAACTTTAGTTTACTATCTTAACAATTTAATTTAAAAAGTTAAGTAAATATCTTTTACCTATTGGCTCTATAAAACTCTATATCTCCATTTTCTATCTTCTCTATTTGATTATCTCTTAAAAGTTCATAAAATTTGTTTTTCGAATTGACACTAAAGAGTATCTCTATATCATTTAAAGTTAATGGACGCATAGATAGGGTTTGTAGTATTTGCTCTTTTGTATAGTTGTATTTTGTGCCACCTATTGGTTGCTTAGAGGCTATAGCAATATTTAATTTTTTGCTAAACTCAAGCGATAAACTGTGTAATTTAGAGTAGCTAATCGGTTTAATTGGGTAAGCTGGTGGTCTATCTATTGTGCTTAAATCTACTCTTGTAGGGTTTAATTTAATTAAAAATTCATTTAATTTAGCCACCTCCTCTTTTGTATCATTTAATCCCTCTACAAATAGTATCTCAATTAACAAATTGCCAGAAAATTTACTTTTAAACTCTAACATTCCTTTTTTTATACTATCTAAATCTATACTTTTACTCGCCCTATCTAAGCGTTTAAAACAATCTTTTGTAGCGCAATCAAGAGACAACTTTACACTATCAAACCTGCTTAATGCCTCTTGTGTCTCTAAGTTATCAATTGTGCCACTATTTGTTAAGATAAGAGTTTTGATACCACCTTTAAAGGTATTAATCTCATCTATTAACTCATTTAAATATGGGTATAGAGTTGGCTCTCCATTGGCTGTAATAGTTAAATAATCTATAGCTTTATGCTCTTTTAAAGCCTCTTTTATCGCTTTTGTAATCTCTTTAACACTTAAAACTTTGCTATAGTTATCTACAACCTTTGCACCCTTTAGCTCACAATAGAGGCAATCAAAGTTGCACTGCTTTATATCAGGGCTTAAATCTACACCCAAAGATTTTCCAAAGCGACGAGAGTTTATTGGACCAAAAATTATACTCATATATTCTGCTTATATACTAAAATTTGTAAATTGTATAGGGTGTATCTAATCTCTTTAGAAGTAGCAGAACTCTTAGGGTCAGTTAGCTTAAATGCCTCCTCTAAAACTCTTGCAGATTCTGTTGCTCTGCTAAAATTTGCATCTATTAAATCACTTAAAGAGTCTCGCTTCATTTCACTATCTATACTCTCTTTGCTAACATCTCCTTCTATATCTCTAAACTCTAATCTACTGCTGTTAAAAAGGGGTGTTAATTTGTGACGAAGCTCTTTAAATGCTTTGCTTAAATCTCTATTATTGTATATATATCTTTCTATATCTTCTAAGAGGCGAAGAGCCTCTCTTAATCGATTTAGATTTGCATCTATTAATCGCTCTATTTTAGTCATTATCCATTATTCCTAAAAATTGTAAAAGAACTGTAAACATATTTAAAAAATCTATATAGAGGCTTACAGCTGCATCTACAGGGCTATCATATGCACCATTCACAATATTTTGTGTATCGTAAATTGTAAATAGAGCAAATAGCAATAAAATTGCTGCACTAATTATCATTCCAAAAATGCCACTTCCTAAAAATATATTTATTATAGATGCAACAAATACAACAATAAGGGTAATAAACAGAGGTTTACCCCAGCTACTAAAATCTGTTTTACTATTTACTGCAAATAGGCTTAATGCTCCAAAAAGAACAGAAGTTGCCAAAAATGCATTTCCTATTACATACCCTTTACCTGCAACAATTAGAAAATTTAGCAGTGGAACAAGCGATACACCTGTTAAGAATGTAAATAAAAATAGCATAAACAAATTTAATCCAGGTTTTCCACGACTAAGGCTTAAACCAAAAAACAGAACCAACAATTCTGCACCAAAAATCAACCATTTAAACTTAACTACTGTCTGGGCAAATGGCATAGTTAAATATGCTCCAAGTGCCGCTACAATCATACTTAATGCTAATAGTTGATAAGTCTTTTTCAAAAAGCTAACTCTCTGCGAACTCACATC
>JALSPE010000149.1 GCA_026986085.1 Campylobacteraceae bacterium
ATCAATATTTTACAACGCTAATAGACCTCTTGCAAAACTCATGCATTAAGAATATTTTTTAGTGTATATTAGATAATATTTTATATTTTTGAAGGACTAGCCTTAGCTAATTTAAAAAGATAGGGAATAAAAGATGATGTGCAATAAATAATATGCTCTTTTATTGAGTTTTGCAAGAAGTCTAATATACAATGTTAAGGATATTAAGAATACCATTTAAAGATTTAGTGTGTCCTATTTTTAGTTATAAAAAAACATGTGAGAGTTAAGTTTATATCTATTTTTATAACTATATAAAAACTCTTATATTCTCTCTTTTAAAACTTGTGCAAATAATTCTATATTTTCACTTACTGCATCTGCTGTTAAAAGATACTTTTTATCTGTAGATTTTTTTACTCCATTTACAAACATAAATATTCTATTATCTTCAAACATTCTTGTTAAAAATGACTCAATTTGACTCTTATCTATTTCTGATTTTTTCACAAAACTATCTTCTCTTTGTAAAAAAACAAACTCATTTTGACTCTCTATCATTCCTAAATCCTCTTTTATAATTTAATGATAGAATTATAACATATAATATATAAAAAGTTTACACTTTTTTTACAGCATTTAGGTATATTTTACAAAATAATCTCTATAATTGATAATAAAATCCATAATATGGATAATATTAAATGCTCTTTTTTACACACTTATTTATTTTAATTCTCTTTTATCTAACTCTTTTTTAGCCTTTAAAATAGCATCTCTAAACTCATATGGATAGACACTTCCAATACTTGGGATAAGTCTATTTAAATTGCTATCTACAAAATGAACAGTTGGAGTTTTATTTGTATGCATCCACTCTCTTGGTAACTTCTCTTGCTCGTTTACATCTATGTAAACTACTTTACAATAATTGTCAAGTAACTCTTTTACCTCTTTTACTTTTAATACTCTTTTTTGATACTCACAAGCAGGACATCCATCCCTCTTTATAATATATAAAATAACTTTATTTTTTGGTAACTCTTGAGGCGTTTCAATACTATTAGAGTTAGCACATCCACCAACAACTGTCAAAACAAACATCAAAGATATAAACAGTAAAACTCTCCTAAACACTTTACAACTCCTTATATATTTTATTTAGACTCTCCATTAACTCTTGAGGAGTAATACTGCTATTACTCTCCAAAATCTCTTGCATTACCACATTATCCTCTTTACCATTCCAAACTTTTATATAACTACCATCTTTGTAGCCATTATCTTGACGAAATTGGTTTAAAATATTTTTGCCAATATATAATTTATATAACTCATCAAAACTTAAACCAAGTTTACTGTTTAATTCAAAGTAACTCTTAATAAAGCTATCTAAATCAAAGTTACAAAGTAGCATCTTTATAAAACTCTCAATAGCCTCTATTTGCTTATAATAATCTTCCTCTTTTTTAACATCTATAGATGATAAAATCTCATTTGCTCTATTAGCCAACTCCTCTATACTAAGGTTATTGCCCTCAATCTTATTTACTCTTAACATCTCACTCATTACAAAGTGCCAAATATCAACAAGCTCAATCTTGACATTCTCAAAATCTACTTTTGCATCTATATTTTTCCAATGCTTCCAAGGATATGACTCAATAAGCTCAGCAGCTTCCAAATAGATACATCTCTTCCAATCTATCTTTTTGCCCTGCTTAGTCTCTCCTCTCTCCCAGCCTAAACCATTAGTATTATCATTAAGCTCTTTTTGCAACTTTAACATTACTAAAACTTGACTCATCACCCCTCCTTAGACTTTAAATAACTCTGTATATTATCTCTTATCTTTTTATATACGAATGAATCTTTATAATTATCTATTTTGCCACCACTCGCATTTGGGTGACCACCACCATTACCAATCTTTTGTGCCATTTGTGATACATCAACTTTATCATTACTTCTAAGGCTAAAGCCACCCCTTGAATTTACATCCATATAAAAATCAAAATCTCCATTTTTAACCAAAAAGTTATTACCAATTAGAGATGTATTACCCGTAGAGTAAGTTAAAATACCTCTTTTACCCTCAAATTTAACACTCATAAAATCTCTATTGGTAGTTAATATATCTGTTACAAAATCTGCTACTAAATTATCTTTAGTATCATTTTTAATACCCTTAAAAAACTCTTTTTTTATAAAGTGAAGCCTATCGTCTAAATCTATTGGGGCATTGGCTAAATCTACACTGTTTAAAATCTCTTTTGCACTATCAATCAAAAAGAGTTTATACTCTCTATCTTCATTAGCAAATACTACTCTATTTACCTCTCTAGCACCACTTATCATCCCTAGCAACACTCTTCCGTAATCAAAATAGTCGCTACTATCTACCCAAATATCAATAGCATTAATAGCATTTACAATTGGCTCATACTCTGATATTTTATCAAAATTAAAATTTTGCTTTAGCCAATTGTAAGCAATAAGAGTAGCACACTTAGTAGTATCTAAATGATACCAAGCAAACTTTTCTGCAGCATTTGCCCCAGTTGCATGATGGTCTAATAAAACAATTTTAGCACCCAATTTAATTGCTTGTTTCTCTAAAGCATTACCCTCTTTTGTTGTAAGATTTAAATCAGTAATTAATATTAGAGGCTTAATATCATCAAGCTCTTTAATATCCTCATAAATCTCATCTAATCTCTCGCCAACTTCTGCACCATAATTTGCATTATAACACTTAATATTATCAAAAACTTTTGTAGTTAAATATTGACATCCATACCCATCTAAATCTATATGAGATAGATGAAAAATATAATTAAAATCTTCATTCATTAAAACAGCTCTTTTAGTGATATACTCTTTAAGTAATTATCAACTTTAAATTGAAATTTAGCTAAAAATGGAGAGATAGAACAACTACCAACCACTCCATTAGGGCAACTCTGCGAATATGAGATACAATCAAATACAGTAGGTTTTTTACCCTCAGCAGCCTCTATTATATCGTAAATAGATATATTCTTGGAATCTTTTTTTAAACTGTATCCACCCTGTGAACCCCTATGAGACTCTAATATCTCATATTTAGTTAAATTCTGTAAAATTTTAGCTAAAAAACTCTTAGATATATTTAACTCTTTAGATAACTGCTCTGAACCAATCGGTTTTTTAGCTTTAATAATTATATCTAAAGATAAAAGTGCATACTCTGTTGCTCTTGTTAGTAACATAACTCTCCATTACTTTTAATTAGGACTATTTTACTCTAATTTAAATAAAAGTATCATTTATTCAAAACTTTTAACACTTTTATTTAAATTTTAGCTTTATTTAGATACTATTTCATTTCAAAAATACCAATCAGGAGGTCACCATGGCTTTAGATTCGGCGAAAAAAACAGAGATTATATCTAAGTTTGCTCGTAACGACAAAGACACAGGTTCAACAGAGGTTCAAGTTGCTCTATTAACAGATAGAATTAAATATTTAACAGAGCATTTAAAAGTAAACAAAAAAGATCACAGCTCAAGACTTGGTCTATTAAAACTTGTTGGTCAAAGAAGAAGATTAATGAGATATTTAAGAAAAAAAGATTTCGCTAAATATAACGAAGTTAAAGAGGCTCTAGGCATCAGAAACTAAGTTTTTTACTCTTCATCTCTATTATGTATTTTTGCATAATAGAGTTTTATTTTTTCTCTCCATTTACCAACTCTACAATTCATAATATTTTATTTTTTTAATATAATTAACCCAAACATCCATTTTTAGGCTCCTTTTATTAAACTTTAGTCTATTTATATCAACTTTCTTTAGTTTTAATATTAAGTTTAACTTGACAAATTCAACTCAATATTATATAATTTCCAAAATTAAAAAAAAGGAGGTATCTTTTAAGATGGCAGATAAAGATAAAAATATAGCCGATGAGACTACAAAAGATGAAAGTGAATCTCAAGAAGAGATAGATACTAATGAAGAAGAGAAAGACCCTCTATCAGAGTGTCAAAAAGAGTTAGAAGAGCAAAAAGATAAATATTTAAGGGCTCACGCAGAGTTTGAAAACTATAAAAAGAGATTAGAAAAAGAGAAAGCCAACTCTCTTGCCTATGCAAATGAATCTTTTGCTAGAGACCTACTAACAGTTTTAGATACATTTGAAAATGCACTAAAATCTATAGAGAGTGTAGAAGAGAATAAAGAGTCTATAGAAAAGATAAAAGAGGGAATGGTATTAACATATGAGCAACTACTATCAATTCTTAAAAAGAATGGAGTAGAAGAGATAGAGTGCGAAGGAGAATTTGACCCAAACTATCATCAAGTAGTAACTCAGATGGATAGTGATAAACACGAAAGTGGAGATATAGTTCAAGTTTTACAAAAGGGTTATAAGTTAAAAGATAGATTACTTCGTGCATCTATGGTAGCAACTTGTAAATAAATTTAACAAAAGCAACTTAAGTTGCAAATAGTATTAAAGAGTTTAAGTATAATTACATAAAAAAATTAGGAGAGATAGAATGAGTAAACCAATAGGAATAGATTTAGGAACAACAAACTCAGCTGTAGCTGTATATGAGAATGGTGAAGCAAAAATTATACCAAATAAAGAGGGTAGAAATACAACACCTTCTATTGTTGCATTTACAGATAAAGGCGATGTTTTAGTTGGAGAGACTGCAAAGAGACAAATGGTAACAAACCCAAAGAAAACAATATACTCTGTAAAGAGAATTATGGGTTTAATGTGTAGTGAAGATAAAGCAAAAGAGGCAAAAGAGAGACTTCCGTATGAAGTTGTAGATAAAAATGGTGCCTGTGCTATTGATGTAGATGGAAAAGTATATACACCTCAAGAGATTAGTGCAAAAATTTTAATGAAACTTAAAGAGGATGCAGAGGCTTATTTAGGTGGTTCAGTAACTGACGCAGTTATTACAGTTCCAGCATATTTTAATGATGCACAAAGAAAAGCAACAAAAGAGGCAGGAACAATTGCTGGTCTTAATGTTTTAAGAATCATTAACGAACCAACATCAGCTGCACTAGCTTATGGACTTGATAAAAAAGATAGCGAAAATATTGCAGTTTACGACCTTGGTGGTGGAACATTTGATGTTACTATTCTAGAAACTGGTGATGGAGTAGTAGAAGTTCTCTCAACTGGTGGAGATGCATTTTTAGGTGGTGATGATTTTGACAATAGAATTATCGATTATGTAGCAGATGAATTCAAAAAAGAGAATGGAATTGATTTGAAAGCTGATATGATGGCTCTTCAAAGACTTAAAGAGGCAGCAGAAAATGCTAAAAAAGAGTTATCTACTGCAACTGAAACAGAGATTAACTTACCATTTATTACAGCAGATGCTAGTGGACCAAAACACCTTGTTATGAAATTAACAAGATCTAAATTTGAAAGCTTAATCGAAGATTTAGTAGATAAAACAATTGACAAAATTAAAGAAGTTGTAAAAGAGTCTGGTCTAAATAAAGATGAAATTAAAGAGATTGTTATGGTTGGTGGCTCTACAAGAGTTCCTTTAGTTCAAGAAAAAGTAAAAGAGTTCTTTGGAAAAGAGCTTAACAAATCTGTAAATCCAGATGAAGTAGTTGCAATTGGTGCGGCAATTCAAGGTGGAGTTTTAACAGGAGATGTTAAAGATGTTCTACTACTTGATGTTACACCACTAAGTCTTGGTATTGAAACACTTGGTGGAGTTACAACAAAAGTTATAGAGAAAGGAACAACAATTCCAGCTAAAAAATCTCAAATCTTCTCTACAGCAGAAGATAACCAACCAGCAGTTAGTATCCATGTAGTTCAAGGTGAAAGAGAGTTTGCAAAAGATAATAAATCTCTTGGTATGTTTGAACTTAGTGGAATATCACCAGCTCCAAGAGGTGTTCCACAAATTGAGGTAACATTTGATATAGATGCAAATGGTATCTTAACAGTAAGTGCACAAGATAAAGCAACTGGTAAATCACAAGAGATTAAAATTACAGGTTCGTCTGGATTAAGCGAAGAAGAGATTCAAAAAATGGTTCAAGAAGCAGAAGCTCATAAAAGTGAAGATGAAGCTAGAAAAGCATTAGTAGAGACTAAAAACCAAGCTGATGCTCTAATTCATCAAACTAAAAAGATGCTAACTGAACTTGGAGAAAAAGTAGAAACAGGATTAAAAACTGCAATAGAAAAAGTAATTAGTGAACTAGAAGCATTAATTAAAGATGATAATGCAACAAAAGAGCAAATTGAGTCTAAGGTAAATGAGCTTAATACTCATAACCAAACTTTAACACAACAAGCAGCTGCTGCAAATAGTAGTGAGCAAGGAGCTAATACTTCTAATGCAAAAAAAGATGATGATGACATTATAGATGCAGAAGTAGAGTAAATCTCTACACTGCTAATCATCTCTAAATCAATTACTACTTGAGACTATACACAAAAATATATACTATGCTTTAGTCTAAACTACATAATTATCAAAAACTCTATCTGTTTGTGCTATTTTATAATATTTTCACATTTCAACACAATTTTATGATATAATAGAAATACCAAAATTATAAGGAGTCAATTATGAAAAAGATAAGCTTAATAGCACTTTCATTAATTACTAGTGCATCTATATTTAGTGGATGTGCAATATCAAATTCAGCAGGTGGCGCAGCAACAGGTGCAACTGTAGGTGCTTTAGCAGGTGCAATGGTTGGGAACCACAGAGATGCAATGATAGGAGCAGCAGGTGGTGCAGTAGCTGGTGCTGTAATTGGTAAAGAGATGGATGACCAAGAGAGATACGATAACGGTTATCGTCGCTAATAAGAGAGTTCAACTCTCTTATATATTTATACAACTAGACTATATTTTTAAACTATAAATAATTTTAATATAAATTCTACAATATTTAATCTATATTTCTATTGTTGTATAATACAAATAGAAACTATTCTGTAACAAATAAAATTCAACTCAAAAAATCTAGTTTTTATTTACTTAACTTTCTCACTTAAATAATTATTATCTAATTGTGCTAATAACCTGAGTTCGGCAAAATACCATAGCCACAAAGCCTAAAAATAAGTAAGGTTTTCAAAATTAAATTTGTAGAACTAGCCCCGTAGCTAATTCAAAAATTTCATTTAGGAAAGATTGCCTATTTTTAGGCTTCCCTTTGGTTTTTTACTAGGTTTCCCATATGCTTAGACACATTTTTTTAAATTAACAAGAAAGTCCTGCAAAAATGTGACATTGCCTATGAAAAACCTCGTAAAATTGT
>JALSPE010000150.1 GCA_026986085.1 Campylobacteraceae bacterium
ACTACTCTACAGTAACACTCTTAGCCAAATTTCTTGGCATATCAACATCATTTCCAAGCCTTACAGATATCTCTAAAGCTAAAAGTTGAGTAACTACCATCATCTCAAAAAACTCAAGCATTACATGAGAGCTAGACTCTGTTTTAATAAAATCATCAGCCAATTCAAACTCTTCAGGAGAGATTGCCAAAATTGTTGTATCTCTAGCACTCAACTCCTCTACATTTGATTTTATCTTATCATATAAAAGAGTTTTAGGCATTAGAGCAATAGTAAACAATTCACTATCTGCTAATGCAATTGGTCCATGTTTCATCTCTCCAGCGGGGTAGCCTTCTGCATGAAGATAGCTAATCTCTTTTAATTTAAGAGCACCCTCTAATGCCAATGGAAAGAAGATATCTCTTCCTATAAAAAAGAAACCATGCCCGTGTAGATATCTCTTAGATAATCTATGTATCTTATCATGTAACCTGCTCTCTACTTTCAAAGAGTTTGGACTCTTTCTTAACGCCTCTATTTCACTCTCTAAAAATTCACTATCAACCACACCTCTTTTTTGTGCTACATATAAAGATAACATCCAAAGTAAAAGAGTTTGTGTCGCAAATGCTTTTGTAGATGCCACACCCTTCTCTACACCAGCTCTAGTAAGTAAAGCAGCATCACTCTCTCTAACAATAGATGAGTTATCAACATTACATATACTTAAACTCTTTAAACCTGCTCTTTTTGCCATTTTAAGAGCTTCAAGCGTATCTGCTGTCTCTCCACTTTGAGATATTGTAATAAATAGAGTATTGCTACTTAAAAGTGGCTCTTTATATCTAAATTCACTTGCAATCTCAACATCACATCTAATCTTAGCAATCCTCTCAAAAAGATATGATGCACTCAAAGCACTATGATAACTTGTTCCACAAGCACAAATTTTTATAGACTCAATCCCATCAAAAAAATCTTCGCTTATCTCTTCAAACTCTATTCTTTTATCTAAAACTCTCCCCATCATAGTATCAACTACAACGCTAGATTGCTCATAAATCTCTTTCTCCATAAAAAATCTAAAACCATCTTTTTGAGCAGATAACTTATCTCCACTCAAAGGTATAGTGGTAAAATCTTTTCTATTGCCATCTATATCATAAAGCTCAACTTCATCACCTTTTGCAAAACCATACTCACCATCTTCTAAGTAGTAAACACTATCTGCTTTACCAATAACAGCCGTATCTGAAGATGCAAAATAGACTTCATTATCTCCAAAACCAATAAGCATAGGAGAGCCATTTTTAGCAAAAAATATTCTATCTGGCTCATCTTTGGTAATAAGAAGTGTTGCATATGCTCCATGAAGTTTAGATATTGTTGCCTTAAATGCTTCAAAAGCCAACTTGCCACTATTTAACTCTCTCTCAAATAGATGAACAATAACCTCTGTATCTGTTTGGCTTAAAAACTCTACTCCACCATCAATTAACTCATCTTTTAAAGCAGTATAATTCTCTATAATTCCATTATGCACAACATAAGATTTTTTACCCAAATGTGGATGCGCATTTAACTCATTTGGCTTACCATGAGTTGCCCACCTTGTATG
This sequence comes from Campylobacteraceae bacterium, assembly GCA_026986085.1. GTDB lineage: Bacteria > Campylobacterota > Campylobacteria > Campylobacterales > Sulfurovaceae > JAADEQ01. The sequence goes on from JALSPE010000150.1 coordinate 1,601, forward strand.
CCCAATTGCCACTCCAAAACCATCAGATGTAAAGCTAGAACTCTTCTCCTCCAAATTACTTAACTTCCCGACAGCCTTAAAGTGAGTTAGAGTATCGCTATTAATTACAGCAATTCCAGCACTGTCATACCCCCTATACTCCAACTCCCTTAAGCCATCTATTAATATCTCTTTCTTCTCTTTATCGCCAACATAGCCAACTATACCACACATTTAAACTACCCTTTTTTTATAATCTTTAAGAGCTTCAATCCTATCTCTAGTCTCATCAATCCCAATAATAGATATAACCTCATCAAGCCCAGGACCCCTCATCGCTCCAAAAAGTGCTACTCTCAAAGGCTGCCCCAACTTTCCAAAACCAATCTCTTTATTGTTTACAAACTCTTCCATTAAAGTATGAATATCTTTTGCATTGCCTGCACCTTTACTCTCTAAAAGTGTAACAAATTCATCTATAATCTCTAGTGCATTACCTTTTAGAGCCTTTTTTATTGCTTTTTCATCATATTCACTAGGTTTTAATAAAACTGCATTAACTTCACTAGCTAAATCTTTTAATGTTTTAGCTCTCTCTTTTACTAATCCAATTACAGTAGTAATTTTATCACTATCTTCGCTAACTACTCCAAAATCTTTCAAAAGTTCAAACAACTTCTTGTTAGAGCTACTCTTTATATATTGAGAGTTTAGCCATAAAAGCTTATCTAAATTATAACTTGAAGCACTTCTGTTTATATTTTTTGGGTCAAAAAGCTCTATCATCTCGTCTATACTAAATATCTCTTGATCCCCATTGCTCCAACCTAGCCTTACTAAAAAATTTAAAAGTGCCTCTGGTAAATACCCCTCTTTTTTATACTCCATTACATCTAGAGCACCATCTCTTTTACTAAGTTTTTTACCCTGCTCATTATTTATCATTGCAACATGATAAAATTTTGGTGGCTTAAACCCAAGAGCTTTGTAAACAACAAGTTGCTTTGGCGTATTATATAAGTGGTCATCTCCACGAATTACATCAGTTAAACCCATCTCATAATCATCAATAGCAACAACAAAGTTATAAGTTGGTGTGCCATCACTTCTAGCAATGATAAAATCATCAACCTCACTTGCTGCTATTTTAATCTCACCCTTTATACCATCTTCAAACTCTATAAAGCCATCAAGAGGAGCTTTAATTCTAATAACTGGCTCTACACCAACTGGTGGCTCACCATTAAAATCTCTATATCTGCCATCATACCTAGGTCGCTCACCCTTTGCTTCTTGTGAAGCTCTTAACTCATCTAGCTCCTCTTTTGTCATATAGCATTTATAGGCTTTACCCTCATCAAGTAGCTTTTGAATATACTTTTTATATATCTCAAATCTTTTAGATTGATAAACAACCTCTCCATCATAATCCATACCAACCCAATTAAAAGCTTCAAGTATTGCCTCTAGCGCCTCTTGCGAATTTCTCTTTAAATCTGTATCTTCTATTCTTAATCTAAACTCTCCACCACAATGTCTCGCATATAACCAACTAAACAGAGCTGTTCTTAAACCACCTATATGCAGATACCCTGTAGGGCTTGGTGCAAATCTTGTAACTACCATTAATATACCTTTTAATCTGGGCTATCTACCCACTATAATCTTCTAAATATTTTGTATCAAAATTATTACTTATAAAATCTCTATTTCTCATCATCTTTCTATGAAACTCTATTGTTGTCTTAACTCCAGCAACCTCAAATTCATCTAAAGCTCTCTTCATCCTAGCAATTGCATCTTCTCTATCTTCTCCCCAAACAATCAACTTTCCTATCATAGAGTCATAGTGTGTTGGAATAATATAGTTACAATGAGCATGAGTATCAACTCTTACATCTTTACCACCAGGAGCTATCCACTTTTGAATCTTCCCCGGACTTGGCAAAAAGCTTACTGGATCTTCTGCTGTAATTCTACACTCAATTGCATGTCCTTTAAGTTTTACATCCTCTTGCTTAGGTAACTCTTTACCCTCTGCAATCTCTATCATAAGCTTAACAATATCAATTCCACTAACCATCTCACTTACACAATGCTCAACTTGTAAACGAGTGTTCATCTCCATAAAATAGAAATTGTTATGTTTATCTACCAAAAACTCAAAAGTTCCTGCACCCTCATACTTCAAAAATTTAGTTGCCCTAACTGCTGCTTGATGTAACTCTTCTCTTCTAGCATCATCTAAAACAACTGCTGGAGACTCCTCAATAAGTTTTTGATGGCGTCTTTGCATAGAGCAATCTCTCTCTCCTATATGAATAGCACCACCCTTGCCATCACCAACAACTTGCACCTCTACATGGCGTGGAGCCTCTATAAATTTTTCCATATATAAAGTTCCATCACCAAATGCATTTACAGATTCAGCCTCACAAGCTAAAAAAGCATTCTCAATATAACTCTCATCTTCAACTATACGCATACCTCTACCACCACCACCTGCTGCGGCTTTAAGGATAATAGGGTATCCAACCTCTTTTGCCATCTCTTTGGCAACTTCTGGTGTAGATACAGCACCATCACTACCAGGAATAGTAGGCACACCAGCCTCTGCCATAACCTGCTTTGCCTTAGATTTATCTGCCATTAAATCCATCAACTCCACAGATGGACCAATAAATTTTATACCGTGATGTCCACAAATCTCCACAAAGCTCTGATTCTCACTTAAAAAGCCATACCCAGGAAAGATTGCATCACACTCAGTAATCTCAGCCGCACTCATAACTGCTGGAATATTTAAATAACTATCGCTACTCTTTACATCCCCAATACAAACAGCAGCATCAGCAAAATTTAAATATGAAGCATCTTTATCACCCTTAGAGTAAACAACAACAGCCTCTTTACCCATCTCTTTTATTGTTCTAATAGCTCTTAGGGCAATCTCTCCTCTATTTGCTATTAAAATTCTCTTTATCTCTTTTGCCATTACAACTTCTCTACTCTAAATAGTGGCATATCATACTCTACAGGCTCTCCATCTTGAACTAAAATCTCAATAATTTTACAATCATACTCAGCCTCAAGCTCATTCATAATTTTCATTGCTTCTAATATACAAAGAGTCTGCCCTTTTTTAACTCTATCCCCAGCCGATACAAAAGCAGGAGAATCTGGCGATGGCGAGGCATAAAATGTTCCAACCATAGGAGATGTAATAAAATCTGCACTACTATCATCACACGCAACACTACTACCTGAGACATCTTGTGTTGCTAGTGGTGCAGGAGTTGCAGCTACAGCAGCTTGTGGAGCCTGAGCAACAACCACATCTCCGCCTTCTCTCTCCATATCAATTTCAAACTCTCCATCTTTAACTTTAAGTTTACCAAGCTTACTTCTACCAAAAACTCTTATTAACTCTTTTATCTCTTCTAAATTCATACTTTAATCCCTTTAGTCTTTATAAACAAACTGCTTATAAATGTAAAATTATTTTGGTTATAATACCATAAATTAAATGAAACAAAAGAGGTATTTATGGGTTTAAAGTCAGATAGTTGGATAAGAGAGAGGTCAAAAGAGGGTATGATAACACCTTTTTGCGAAGGATTAGTAGGCGAAGGCGTAGTAAGTTACGGATTAAGTAGCTATGGTTACGACATTAGAGTAAGTGATGAATTTAAAATATTTACAAACATAAATGCACAAGTTGTAGATCCAAAAGATTTTGATGAGAATAATGTTGTAGATTTCAAAGGTGACATCTGCATAGTCCCACCAAACTCTTTTGCACTTGCTAGAACTGTAGAGTATTTTAAAATGCCACCAAATGTATTGGCAATTTGCCTTGGTAAAAGCACATATGCAAGGTGTGGAATTATAGTAAATGTTACACCGTTTGAGCCAGGTTTTGAAGGACATATAACTATAGAAATAAGCAATACAACCCCACTTCCTGCAAAAATTTACGCAAATGAGGGTATTGCACAAGTTCTATTTTTAGAAGGAGACCAGCAGTGTGAAACGACCTATTCAGATAGAAAAGGTAAATATCAAAAACAAAAAGGTATAACTTTGCCTAAAATTTTAGAAAAATCCTAAAATTGTGATATAATAAATTTATAAACCTGAGTTCGACGGAGTATCATAGCCACAGAATCCAAAGAATGCATAAGATTTTTTAAATTAAATTCGTAGGACTACCCGTAGGTAATTCAAGAATTTTATTTGGAAAAGATTGTGCATTATTTGGTTTCCCTTCGGGCTTTACAAGGTTTCCCTTATGCGTCATTAAATTTTTTTGAATTAACTAGTTAGTCCTGCAAAAATTTAATTTAGCCTAAGAGAAACCTTGTAAAGCTGTGGCTACGATACTCCGTTGAACTCAGGTTAAAAAATATTAAGGAGTAACAATGGGACTATTTAGTTTCTTTAAAGATAAAGGTAAAAAGCTACTTGGTGGTGGTAATGATGATGAAGCAATCAAAAACGAAATCGAAAATAGCTTCGATGGAGAACCAGTTCAAGGCTTAGTAGTATCAGTAGAAGATGGTGTAGTAACCTTAGCAGGATTAGCATCAGATAATGCAACAAGAGAAAAAGTTATTCTAATAGCTGGAAATGTAGAAGGTGTAGAGAGCGTAAACGCAGACCAACTAATAACAGCACAAACAGTAGCTGAAACTAACGAAAGAGACTTCCCAGAGCCAAGATTCTATACAATCAAAGATGGCGACACACTATGGGCAATTGCACAAGAGTATTATAACGATGGTAACAAATATACACAAATAGTAGAAGCAAATTTAGAAGTTATAAAAGATGCTGACAAAATCTACGCAGGACAAACAATAAGAGTTCCTGAATTAGCATAAATAAGCTAAAGGCTTTATGCCTAAGGCTTTATAGGCTATTTATAACTCTAATTTTATATATTTATTTGACTATTTCTTTTAAATAATTATTATTTTAAAGCCCAAATAAACTATAAACTCTATCATATCTCTATATTTTTTGAAAATTTTTAAATAGTATAATATTAAAAAATAGTTTATATTAAGATATATTACAATTTTTATTTAGATGTTATAATAATATTTTATTTAAAAACTTTAGTCTAATTTAGGGCTTAAAGTTAAGAATATTTAGTTAAAAAGGGGAGATAACTTTTTCTCCCTTTTTTAATTTTATATTTAGCGGTTATCTGTGTCGTGATCAGTGTCATGGTCTGTGTCGTGATTTCCATTTTTGTTATGATCGCTATCGTGGTCAGTGTCATGATCAGTGTCGTGATTTCCATTTTTGTTATGATCGCTATCGTGGTCAGTGTCATGATCAGTGTCGTGATTTCCATTTTTGTTATGATCGCTATCGTGGTCAGTGTCGTGATCTGTGTCGTGATTTCCATTTTTGTTATGATCGCTATCGTGGTCAGTGTCATGATCAGTGTCATGATCAGTGTCGTGATTTCCATTTTTGTTATGATCGCTATCGTGGTCAGTGTCATGGTCAGTGTCGTGATCTGTGTCGTGATTTCCATTTTTGTTATGATCGCTATCGTGGTCAGTGTCATGATCAGTGTCGTGATTTCCATTTTTGTTATGATCGCTATCGTGGTCAGTGTCGTGATCTGTGTCGTGATTTCCATTTTTGTTATGATCGCTATCGTGGTCAGTGTCATGGTCAGTGTCGTGATCTGTGTCG
>JALSPE010000151.1 GCA_026986085.1 Campylobacteraceae bacterium
CAAAAGTGCGATTTTATAAAGCAAAGAGCTATAAAAAGAGATATAAAAGAGTTAAAGGTAGATTCAAAATTTAGAATGAAAAGCACATATGAGACAATCTGCCTAAATGGTGGTAAAAAAAACAGATTAAGAGCAGGAGATATCTTAGGAACCCTATGCAAAGAGATTGGCATCGATGGCAAAAATATAGGCAAAATAGATATTAAAGCTACAAAAAGCTACATAGCCATAGATTCAAAAGAGACAGATAGAGTCTTAAAAGCCTTAAAGAGTGTAAAGATAAAAAAGAGAAAATATATAGCTTGGGTCATCTAGCCTCAAATACCATAGAGAGTTTATATGGTAATATTTTATCTATCTTTTTTTCAAAAAGATAGCTATATTTTTAAAAAGTTTAAATATTAAAAGCACTATTAATAAAAATAGAATATACAAAAGTATTCTAGAAGGATCATCTAAAATATAGTTTATATGCCACATTGGAGAGAGCTTAGATGTTGAGATTATTTTATTATATCTATCTTTATCATCTAATAACTTTTTTTCATCTACAAACCCATACATTTTTGCAAGGTTTAAAAATTTTGTAGCGTTTTCTAAGTTAGATGTATTGGCATTTATTATTGCTAAAGTATAAAGTAAATCTGCAACTATTGGATCTTTTGGTTTTACAAATAACACTCTTTCTCTAAGCTGATAATAGATAGAACCTCTTATGCTCTTAACTGTTCTATATTTTTTATCAACTAATATTTTTGTATCATTGTTAAACTTTTTAGGTAGCTCTATTACTCTATGTATCTTAAGATATTTTGAGATATCTTTATGCTCTACTTTTAATTTTAATATATATCTATGTAACCACTCTGTTTTATAGTGGGAGTTTGGGTCTCTTCTTAAATCTTCACTTATCCATTTTAAAGCCTTCTTGTTCTCTCCATTAAGTTCATATGCAGTCCCTAGATTAGAAGCTACAGAGTATCTATTAGGATACTTTTTTTCACATTCAAGAAGTTTCTCTATAGCTTTTGAGTAGTCTCCTTTTAGTATCATTACAATAGCTTCTCTCTCCTCTTTGGGGCTCTTGTCATCTATAAGGGAAAAATTATCTATATTTTTTATCAATTGCTTGGGTTTTACTTTTATCTGTCTAGATAATATTTCTAACTGAACATCATCTCTTGGGTTTTGATTTGTATAGCTACCATCGATTGTTGTGCCACTAATCCACAAACATCCAAATATAATTTTAGTTAGTATAATAAAACTTATTATATATCTTTTCACATAAACTCCATTTTTTTAATAGCATTGTATCATAATATTTGTAAACAATTAGCTATAGTTTTTTAGGCTCCCTACTCTTGATACTCCTCTTTTATCCCCATATTATATGTGCTAAAGGGTATGGCTCTTTTTGGGGTTATCATAAAGTTGCACTCTCTTTTTATTTGGGTGGAATCGAAGTTTACTATATCGCTAAATTCCATAATAACTATTCTAAATACATGTTCGTAACCCATATCTTTTGGGCTTAGAAAGCTAGGCCAGCAGCAAAAAAGTTTGCTTTTTATTTTATCTTTTACTATTGCTTCTCCAAATGCTGTATCTAGGCTAATTGTATCTACTACCATATTTACAAAATCTCTATCTTGCTCAAAAGTTACAGTTCCTCTTTGTTCTATAATTGCCTCTTTTGGTAGTTTGCCTGTTACTGGATTAAGCTGGGCAAAGCCATCTTTCATCTGTTTTGCTGCATAGGCTACTCCAATTTTGTGTGGGTCGCAAGGCAAGGGGATTAAATCTTCTGCTTCAAATGGGTTCTTTTTGTCATCTATAATTATCTCTCTAATTTCACTCAAATCTATTCTAAAGTCATCTTCTGCAATAACTCTACCTGCTTCTTGAACTGGCTGGAAAACTATACCTCTAATGCATCTGTAGCCTCTTGCAAACTCTATAATATCTGGTATCTCACTATCGTTTAAACCCTTTTTTACAACTACAACTATTGTGGTAGATATATTATGTTTCTCTAACTTCTCTAACGCTTTTAGGCGAATATCTCTCATATCTCTTGCTCTAATATCTTTTAGAGTCTCCTCTTTTAGGGAATCAAATTGCAAATAGACTTCAAAGCCACCCTTTAGCTTTATTAACTCATCTACAAACTCATCATCTTCTGCAATTCTTATTCCATTTGTATTTAGCATTAAGTGTCTAGCTGGAGATTTTTTTAGTAGCTTTAAAATTTTTACAATCTCTGGGTGAGTGGTTGGCTCTCCTCCTGTTACTTGTATCAAATCTGGTTGGCTCTCTACCTTTAGCAGTGTTTCTAACATCTGCTCTATCTCATTTATGCTTCTGTGGTTTCCAAGCCCTGGTTCTGCTTGATAGTAACAGATATTGCACTTCATATTACACTCATCTGTAATATTAAAAAGAGCCAAACAAGGGTGGTTTTGGTGTTGAGGGCATACTCCACAGTCATATGGACAACCATATTTTACAGGAGTTAAAGCTCTCTCGGGCAAGTCTGGTTTTTTAAGATAATCATCACATAATTTATAGTAGCTGTAGTCATTTGATATCTTAACCATAGATTCACCACACTCTGGGCAAAATTTGCGTATATATACCTTATTATCTTTTACCACATTGTGAGCATCTACAAGTTTTTCTAAATTTCCACACTTGTGGCAAAAGCTTTGTGTCGCATTTAAAAAAATATCATAATCATTTAAATTGTGTGCCATTTTGGCTCCTTTTTATTAAAATTGTTGCATAAATTATCAGGGCTATTGATAGCCAAGCAAATATCGTTAATCCACCAATATGGGCGTATGGTTTTAGCATCTCCCAAAAAAATCTTTGTGTAGCATAAACTAATATAAAGTAGTAGAATATACAACACTCAAATTTGGCTCTATCTTTTTTATATAACCAAAGTGAAAATATAAAAAACAGAGCCATTGTAAAGCTCTCATATAACTGAACTGGATGTCTTAATACTCCATCTCCAAAATCTACACCCCAAGGCAAGGTTGTTTTTACCCCATAGGTAAAGTCTTTGAGTCCCGAAAAGAAGCAACCTAGCCTACCTATTGCTATACCAATAGCTAAAGATGGAGCAAAATATGCTCCTGTTGAGCCTTCTATTTTATTGATATATTTAAACACTTCAACAGCAATTATAGCCCCAAAAATAGCACCAATAACTGACTTGCCTAACTCTAGTTTACCTAGTGTTAAATAGTTGTTTATTGTGCTAAATAAAATAGCACCAACAACAAAACCTATAATTACTACCGAGTAGTATATCCATTTTTCATTACCGTAAATTCTCACTTTTTTATCTTTAAAATAGAATCTTAACACTAAAAAAGATGCTAAGTATGAGAGCCAATCAAAAACTACATGTATAAACATATCTATTACCTTTAACCCAAATTCATTACATATGCCCCATAGACCCAGACATACATGTTATAAACAAAATAAAAACTCCTAAAAATGGAATACCAAAACTCCAAAAATATGCCAACCCTTTATTGTTGCTCTTGTATAAGATGTATCCAAAAAAGAACCATAGGTTAATATAAAAGAGCATCTTTGCCGAAACGCTTAAAAGCAAAATGGCAATATTTGCTACAACATGCATAAAAAATAGTGGAGAGGATAGATACCTTCTATCTTTTGTGCTATTATTTTGGTTATCTTCTATATTTTTCACTACAATCCTCCCATACTAGCGCACGAGATAAAATTTAAAAAATAGACTACAAATATAGATGTAAACATCACTAATAAGTAAGCTTTTTTAGAGATATCTCCGCTACAAAATTTAATTTTTAATCCTTTATAGAATATATTATAGATAACCACTATAATTAGAGGTATGATAGATGGTAAAATATAACTTGCAATATTCATATTAACTCTATGCTCACTATTTATAGAGTAAACTACAAAAAGTCCAAATACTACAAGCAAAAAACTAAAGTAGTTGATAATATTTACTAAAAATATTAAAACTCTTGGATAATCTTTACACTCTTTCAT
>JALSPE010000152.1 GCA_026986085.1 Campylobacteraceae bacterium
GTTGATAATATTTACTAAAAATATTAAAACTCTTGGATAATCTTTACACTCTTTCATTTTAAACTCCTATTATTGCTAATTTTAGATTATTGTATGCCTAAAAACATAGGCATTTCAGATGCACAACCAATATAACTTAAAAAAATTACTAGCAACACCAACGCTAAAACCATAACTATATAGCTTTTTTTATCTATCTCTTTTTCACAAAATTTTTTTTCAAGGTTTTTAAGTTTTTTCTTATAAGCAATGAATACAAATATTGCCACTATTAGTAAAACAATATTAAGATTATTATCAAAACTTCTATTAAAATGCCCAAAAATTGCCATCCAAATCCACAAATAGCCAAATACTGATAGTATGGCTATAGTAAAATGGGGATGTTCTTTACAAGGTTTTTCTATCATTTCTATTACTCTCCTCTCTTATTTTCTGGTGGAAGTGGCACAAAGTAGCCAATTGCTAATAGTATTAAACCTACTACTATAAACGATACAATACGCTCTATTGTGCCAGAGTTTGCTAACTCAATTAAGAATAGCTTTGCAACTACAACCAAGAGTAGCCCAAACCCTGCTACCCAAAGATACCTTATTTTATATTTTTTAGATAGCAACATTATAGCTACAGCACATATACTCCAAATAATTGATAATCCACTCTGTAAATAGTTATTTGACCATAAAGACCCAAGGTTATATTCTACTCCCATATAAACAGATATCGCTCTTGCCAAGATTGTGCTAATTAAAATAAAAGATAAGCCCATCACTACAAAAGCTCCAACATTAAGTGTCTCTTTATCTAACTTCTCTATATTTTTATAAATCCAAAAGCCAAGCATTGTAATAATTAAAATCTGTATTATATCTGTTATATTTAATATTGGTATGTAACTACCTGATGGCTCTATGCCAAAGGCAAATATCTCCCAAATTAGAGAAAAAAGGGCAATAGTTCCTGCTATATATAGCTGATAGAACTCTTTAAAACTTTTAAGCCAACTTGTATATAAAAAATCTAAAAGTAGTGCAGTGCCAAATATAAGCAATACAATACCCCACGATACTCTTGGTTCTACAATATCTATTAAGTAGAGTGTTATAGAGTTAAACTCTACTGCTACTACTAAAAAGAGAAGCAGTAGCATCAATAGGTGCTGTATAGATTCAAACTTCAATTTACCTTTGAAATTTTTTAACATAAGATACTCGTAGATAAATAGAGTTGAGTATAAAGCAATATCTAAGCCACTCAAAAGAGTCTCTTTGCTACTTGGAGTATCTACATAGTATAAAATTAGCCATATCACAGTAGATATAAATGCAATTGGCAAAAGTATAGAAATTAGTGCTACTAAAGCCCTCCAATTTGTAAATTTGTATGCAATAAAGTAGCTTACACCCATTATTATTAGTGTAAATATAAGTGGCTGAATATCTGAGAATATGCTTAAATTTGAAAAATATAGAGCACTGTAGTAGAGATAAATTAGAGTTGCTGTTGTTATAAAAATAAGCCATACTCCCTTAATTCTATTTGCAGTATCACTTTTATCCTTTTCTATTAAGTATGAAGATAAATAGAGTGATGCTGATACAATTAAACTTACCAAATATTGGCTAAATTCTATATAGTTAGAGTTATTATTGGATATAAATAGAATAAGTGATACACCCATAATAAACACTCCAAAGAGCAGAGACTTTTCTCTACCCTGTTTTAGAGAGAGCCATATTGCACCTGTTGCCTCTATTGCCCAAAGTGCCGAGGTTACATCTTTGCTAAATATATATGGAATAGATATAGTGTAGAATATTACTGCTAAAACTAAAAATACTTTTGATAGCAGTTTTGCCCTCTCTATTCTCTTTAGATAATACCACAACCCTAAATATAAAGAGCCAAGAGTAATTGCACTTATTGCCTCGCCCCAATTAAAGTTTTTAACTAGATATAGTTGCAAAGGAAAAACAACTAATGGCAATCCAAAGGTTAGTGTGCCATCTACTAAATCTTTTGGTTCATAGTTATGCTTAAAGGTAAAGATAATAGATATTGCCAAATATATCAAGAAGAAGCCAATTAAAAATGGCTCTGTTGTGGTAAAATTTTCTGGAGTATATCTTAACGCTCCCCAAGCCGTTGCAACAATAAATGTAAATGTAAAGCCTACTAAATTTAATAATCTCCACGAACGATACCAAGCAAGTGTTGCAACACCTATATTTAAAAGCATATAATAGCTAAATAAAATTAGATGAGAGCCACTACCAGTTGATAGTAAAATTGGTGCCATATAGCCACCAGTTATCGAAAATAGTGCAAGTGGCAAAGAGTTTTCAATAGTTGCCAAAGCTACACCAATAGCAACAATAGTAACCATAATTAAAAAGGCTAAGTTTATAGGCAAAAATGTGTAATATTTAGATGTTGCAAAAACCAATAGATACCCCATAGCAACACCAACACCTTGAAGCACTTGACCATAAGCACCATCTCTATCTTTTAACTTCCATCCTAAAATAGTTAGAGCCACTGCGAATATAGCTACACTCCACAGGCGCATAGTCAGGGTAAAAAAGCCGATATCTGATGCATATTTAACCAAAAATGCAAAACCAAAAAAGAGAACCACCCCACCTATTCTAACCAAAGGATTACCTCCTGTAAAGTAACTCTTTATAAAAGTTACAATCAAAGATGGCTCTTTTCTTCTTTGAATTGGCTCTTTAAATGTTGCATAAGCTTTTTTATCATCTTTGCTATTTTTAGCCAAACTTCTTTGGTATCTCTCTTTTGCTGTAGCCTCTTTATCTATAGCCAAAGTAGCATCTTTTTTAATTTCTTTTTTTATAGTGTTATTGTCAATACTTTTAGCAATATATTCTTTTGTAGTCGCTTTTGGTAAACCCTCAGAAGATAAATTGCTAGAGTTCAAATTATCTACAAGTGCATACTCTTTTTTTAAATTATATAGCTTATCTTCCAAAGTGTCTATAATCTTCTCTAGCCTACTCAATCTTGATTGTAAACCAAAAATCCAAATAGCTAAAGCTATAATAAAAACTACTTGCAACTCCATAACTTTCTCCTT
>JALSPE010000153.1 GCA_026986085.1 Campylobacteraceae bacterium
TATGCTCTTTCATTGAGTTTTACAAGAAGTCTATTATCTTATGGTGCTAGTAAGCTATTAGAGCGTATATATATTTAATACAAAAGTTATTATAGTTCTTGGCATTACACATATTGAAAATTTAAAATAACCTTTTTATGGGGATTTAAAAAATAAACAGTTTTTATCAATATATATATAACAATTTTTCAAAGATGCCACAATAGCACTATTTACTTTAAAATTTTAGTTAAAATTAAGTGTGAAAGTTAAGTAAAGATAATTTGAAGAAATTTCTAAGAGTTAGATTTAGACTTTGTTAAACTATCTAAATACAAAACCTCAAGTTTAAAGCCTTTAGGTAATTTAAGGCTCTTAATCTCCTCTTTAAAAAGATATAGATTACAACTGCTCTTTATTGTTAAAGTATCTTCACTATAAATAAACTCTATCTGCGATTTAGGAGCATGTTCATAGAGCATATAGCTTATTGTATATATAAATCCTAGCCACTTTAAAACCTTTTTAGATGGTAAAAGTTTTTTATGCTCTCTCTTGATAGAGTTATATATAAGCTTATCTCCCTTAGAGCGTAATATTGCAGCAATTAAGAGCATCTCTTCGTGTCTTAATTGCCAATTTAACTCTTGAGATGCTATATAGTAAGTGTGTTTATGTTCATCATAAATAGTTAGCGTTCTACCAATATTACTAAGTTTTACTGCATAAAGTAGCTCTTTTAAGTAATTGCTATCGCCAATATCATCTTTCAATAAAGAGTAGAGCTCTTTTGCCATCCTCTCTTTACTCTTTGTTGGTATTCCTAAAATATCTAGCCTATCTCTAATACTTACAACACTAGGATTCAACTCTTTTGGAAATACCCCACCAACTCCTCTTAACATATCATTTAAAAAAATACCCTCTCTAACACCAACACCACTTGTTACAACTCTATTAATATTGAGCTTAGATAGTAACTCTTTAAATATTAATACACCACCTCTTATTGTATCAAACCTGCTCTCTTTTATCTTTAAAGCTTTTAACTCTTTGTTACTTTTTGCCTTTAAAATTGCCTCTATATGCTCTTTATAATCATCTATATTGTATCTGAAGCTATGTATCTTTTTATAACTATAACTACTAATATCCATAATAGATTTGGCAAATGCCCTTAATACTCCCCCAATAGCTACAGCTTCATTAGCTAAAAACTCTTGAGGAATTCTATTTAACTCTTCTTTAATAAACTCTTGCGCACTCTCAAGTGGCAAACCCTTATCAAAAAATAGCTCTTTTAGTGTAATTGTTCCAATATTTAAAGATATTGTATCTACTACTCTTCTACTCTTAATTAAAGCGATATCTGTTGAACCACCACCAATATCAACACTTACTGATTTATCAGAAATTGGTAATAGATTTTTAACTGCTATAGCACCATATAAAGCCTCTTTATTGCCATCTATAACTTTTATCTTTAATCCAGTCTCACTCTTTACTCTAGATATAAACTCATACCTGTTTGGAGCATTTCTTACAGATGCCGTAGCTACTACAATAATCTTTCTAGCCTTATACTCATCTATAATATTTTTAAAAAGTTTAAGAGATAGTATTGCTCTATCTATCGCCTCTTCTTGAAGCTCTCCACCATTTTCAAAACTGCCTTCAGAAACCCTAACACTAGCTCTTTGTTGTGCAATCAAATGAAATCCAAATCTACTAGTTCTTTGGTATATTACAACTCTAGCAGAGTTTGAGCCAATATCAACAATTGCTACTCTTTTTGGCATAGCTACTTAAATCTCACTCTCAAACTGCTTTAATTTATACTTCAACTCTTCTATACTCTCAATATTATCTGGGTCAGTAATAATGCAATCTACCGGACATACAGATATACATTGTGGTTCATCAAAAAAACCAACACACTCTGTGCAAGTATCTGAATCTATTATATATATTGGATCATTCTCTTCTATCGATTCTGTTGGACACTCTTCTCTACAAGCATCACAAGCTATACACTCATTAGTTATCATTAATGCCATAAGCATCCTTTATTTTAATTTTGCATCTGTTTATAACTTATTTAATCTTAAATAAGCTTTAATATTAAGATATAGTTAGATTTTTAAAGAGTATTTACTCTATTTTACACCATACTTTTGCTTAATTACCTCATATTATGCTTGAGTTTATACTTTTTGTATAGGTAAAATCAATGTAGCAACGCTACCTTTTTCTTTTTTTCTATTAGCTAAATTAAGAGTAGCTCCTAGTGAATCAGATGCACTCTTAGCCAAAAAAAGCCCTAAGCCTGTTCCTCCAGACTCTTTTGACCTCTTAAATGGAGCAAACAAGTCAAAATCTTTAGGAACTCCTACACCAAAATCTTTAATTCTTATAACTAAATTATCTCTACATAAAAAACTATTAACACAAATCCTACCCCCTTTTGGAGAGAACTTAATAGCATTTTGCAATAAGTTTTGCATTATATGCCTTAATAGCATTGGCTTAATCTTTACAACTAAAGATTGTGGCTTTAGAGATTTAACTATAAACTTCTCATCTTTTATTGCAACTATCTCAAACTCTGATATCATCTCTTCTAAAAATTTAATTATATCTACCTCTTTAGCCTCTTCAAATTGTGCACCCTCTGCTCTTCCAAAAGCTAAAATAGACTCCACAATTGAATTTAAATCATTAATCGATTTAATATTCTGCTCTACTGCTCTAGTTAAACTCTCTACACTCTTATCTCTCTTTAAAAGTGTTACTTGAGATTTTGTCTTCATAACTGCAAGTGGGGTCTTCAATTCATGAGCTGCACCAATAAACAGCTCTTTTTTATAGTATATAAAATTCTCAATCTTATTAATTAATTGATTAATAGACTCTCCAAGTGGTCTAAACTCATCAGGAATTTTCTC
Organism: Campylobacteraceae bacterium; assembly: GCA_026986085.1. Classification (GTDB taxonomy): domain Bacteria; phylum Campylobacterota; class Campylobacteria; order Campylobacterales; family Sulfurovaceae; genus JAADEQ01. The sequence goes on from JALSPE010000153.1 coordinate 2,925, forward strand.
TAATTTTAATTTACTTAACTTTTTCTCATTCATTTTAGCTATATTAAAACTAAAATATTTAATAGGTTTAATAAGCATTTTAGATAAAAAGAAAGCATAAAATATAATAACAATAAGAGATATCATATTAATTATAATAATAGCCCTATATAATTTATTCTCAAACTCTATATTTTTACTTATATCTTTAGTTAAAATAAGATACTGCTCATCTTTAAAGCTAAATGGGAAAAAACCTTGCAAATAGTATTTTTTATCTTTTTTTATAGTTCTAAAAAACTTTGGTCTGTAGTGCATAAACTTTGCTTTATCTATCTTTGCACTAAGGTCTGGACTATTTTTAAATATATCCAAGAGCTTACTTTTCTCAATCAAAGCATCTCTATCTTTAAGTAAAAGCTCTGCTTGATTCTCTAACTTGTTCTCGATTTTGTAATTGGAGTTATATCGTATATAAAGGTAGAGAGAGAAAGAGGTAATTAAAACCAATGTTGCCATTGCAACTATTAGCTTTAATAAAAAATTTACCCTTAAACTTCTTCTATATAACAAAACCTATAGCCTCTTCGTCTAACTGTTTCGACTGTAGTTATACCCAAAGGCTTATCTAATTTTTGGCGTATTTGATTAATTGCAACCTCTATAACATTAGGAGTTACAAGCTCTGGCTCTTCCCAAATAGCATCCAATAGCTGCTCTTTAGATACTATTTGATCATTTCTCATAGCTAAATGAGTTAAAACTTCAAATGGCTTACCCTTAAGCTCTACACTCTCCCCTTGATATATAATCTTCTCCTCTTCAGGGTTAATTATAAGCTCTCCTAAATCTATAATATTACTTCCACCAAATCTAAGTTTTGCCTCTATTCTCATTAGTAAAATTTCAAAATCAAACGGTTTTTTGACATAATCATCTGCACCAATCTTTAGTGCTGCAATTTCACTCTCTTTATCATCTCTTGCAGATAAAACAATAATAGAAGTTTTATTGCTCTTTGCTTTTATCTCAGGAATCAAATCTATACCATTACCATCAGGCAACATCCAATCTAACAAAATTAAATCATAATTTCTAATGTCTATCATATATCTAGCATCACTTATACTCTCTGCGATATCGCTCTGATATCCAAACTCTTTCAAGCCTTCGCTTATTGTCTCATTAAGTGTAACTTCATCTTCTATAATTAATATTCTCATATCTATAAATTCCTAATATTAAAGATTTCTTAAATTATACCATAAAGTTATCAATATACCAACATTTAAAAATATTTTTAAATAAATTTCAAAATACAGATAAATAACAGCCAACTAATGGTAACATTACATAAAATTTACATATTTCAAGGAGAAACAAATGAAAAAACTATTTACACTTATTATGGCAATATTTGCTACAACAACAATATATGCATCTAAATCTATTGATGTAGATCTATCTAACCAAAAGCTATATGCAAAAGAGAATGGTAGAGTTGTCTTTAGTGGCTCTATTGCATCAGGTAAACCAGGAAGGGCAACACCAACTGGAACATTTAGAATATTAGAAAAAGATAAATTTCATATATCAAATAAATATCCAGAGCCTCACGGGGGTGCAAAAATGCCATATATGCACAGATTAACAAAAAGTGGAATTGCAATTCACCAAGGTTATCTACCAGGATACCCTGCATCTCACGGATGCATTAGAGTATCAAAAAATACAGCTTTAAAACTGTGGAGATGGAGTAGAACTGGAATAAGAGTAAGAGTTTTTGGAAATGCCTCTAACTTTAGGTATGCAAAAAGAAAATCTTATAAAAAGAGTAATTATAAAAAAAGAAAATATGCCAAAAAAAGATACAAAAGAAAGCAATATGCAAAAAGTAAAAGAAGAATTCATAAAAAAAGAAGAGTTAAACACTATGCAAAAACTTCTACAAGAGGATATAGAGTTGTAGAGATATATGACAGCTGGTAGAGCATCTCTCTTCCTTTAATTCAAATTAAACAATAGAAATCACTTCTCTTATAATAGTTATTATTCTATAGGCATTTACCAAAATTCATCTTCTAACCAATGGAGTAAATATAACTATCATCCACAAAAGCCTAATTTCTCAAAATATAAAAATATGACAAAATGGAATAAAAATTTTTAAAATATTTCTATTTGTCATATTTTTTATTTATATCTCATTTTTAAAGATACAATTTTCTAAATTATCACAAAGGATTTTTTATGAAAAAAGCATCTGTTTTATTTGTTTTTATGACTATTTTTCTATACTCTGCACAATCTATCGATATAGATTTATCTAACCAAAAAATATATGCAAAAGAGGATGGAAGAATTGTTTTTAGTGGAAAGATTGCATCAGGAAAAATAGGACACGAAACTCCAACTGGTTCATATACAATATTAGATAAAGAGAGATTTCATATATCTAATATGTATCCTAAGCCAAATGGTGGCGCAAAGATGCCATATATGCACAGATTAACAAATACAGGAATTGCTATACATCAAGGTTATGTTCCTAATTACCCAGTATCTCACGGATGCATAAGAGTTACAAGAAGAGTAGCAAAAAAACTTTGGAGATGGAGTAAAATTGGCACAGAAGTTAGAGTATATGGAAGTGCTGCAGATTTTCTATATGCAAAAAAGAGATATAAAAAAAGATATAGAAGATATACCAAAAGAAGAGCTTACAAAAAAAGAAGATATAAATCAAATAGTAAAATAAGAATTGTTAAATTAAGATATAGTAAAAAAAGAAGGTATCATAAACGAAGATACACTAAAAGATACTACAAAAGAAGAAGACACTATGCAAGAGCCTCTAGCAGATACTCTATTATAAACATAAATGATGACTAACCCCATTTACGAGATAGCGAAACCTGACAATTATCTAATATATCAGGTTTTGTAATCTTTAACTCAAGAGTATTAATATCTCTATATCTATCTAAAATTAAATCCCCTATCCCTTTTAAAGCTTCTTCAAGAAGTTCAAACTTTTCACTATTCATAGTTTCAATAATTAAATCTCTCAACTCAACATAATTGATAAATTTACCCTTTGAATAATTATAAGAGGCTTTTAAATTTACAATTACTCTCTGTTTGACTACTCTCTCAAAATCCAATAAGCCAATAATTGTATCAAAAATTAAATCTTCAATCTCTATTGTCATGCCACTTTAATCTCTTCTCTCTTTATAAGTCTTTTAATATTTGGAATATGCTTATAGAAAATTATAAATGCAATTAAAAGTAGTGGAGAGTGTGTATTAATATCTCCTAAACCATCTGGATACAAAATATAACTGCTTATTACAATAGATACAACTGCAATAAGTGAAGATAGTGATGAAATCTTAACAACTTTTGCAAAAAATACCCAAACAACCAATGCAATTAAAGTTGCAACAGGGATTAAAACAAGTAATACTCCAAATGCTGTTGCAACCCCTTTTCCACCTTCAAACTTCAAAAAAGGTGAGTAGCAATGCCCTAAAACTGCAAAAAAAGCAATAGCCCATAAAACATCACTATTTGCACCCATAAACTTTGCAACCAGTAAAACAACAACACCTTTTAAAGCATCTAAAAGCAAAGTTGTAGCTCCAAGCTTTTTAGCAAGTTTTGGATCTTTTTTCTTTAAAACTCTCAACACATTAGTAGCACCGATATTACCACTACCTTGCTCTTTTATATTAACTCCACCTATACTTTTTGCCAAAATATAACCAAATGGAATACCACCAATTAGATATGCGAGAATGTAAAAGATACCATTAAAACTAACAAAAAGCTCTAAAAAGCCCTTTAAAATAGAGATTAACATATATATTTTCCTTTAGTCCCAAATTATTCAATAGGATTGCCAAAATTAGTGATAGTGCTTGTGTTGTGGGTGTTTGCAAAAAATTTGAGCTTAACCCGAAGGTTAGGCGATGATTTTTTGTAAATGCCCACGGCACAATGACTATTGCTAGTTTGGTAATTTCTATTGCAAAATCTGGGTTAATACTTTTAATGCTATTTTACTATAAATAAACTTTGGTATAATAGTTACAAAAGATATTTTGGAGTAGTTATGGATTATAAAGCAGAAATTATAAAATTAAAAAATAAATTACCAGTTACAATAGTTGGACACTTCTACCAAAGAGATGAAGTTTTTGAATTAGCAGATATTACAGGCGACTCATTAGAACTTGCTAGAAAGTGCGAAGTAGATGAAAACCCTTTTGTAGTATTTTGTGGTGTTGGTTTTATGGGACAAAGTGTAAAAATTATTGCACCCCAAAA